>JBAYNC010000006.1:0-17503 GCA_041679025.1 Patescibacteria group bacterium | reverse complement strand
GAAGAATAATGCTTGACTGGAGTATCGAGAAACTTCTCTACTCCGGAGAATTCCACAATTTCATCAAATTTTTCAATAATTTTACTTCTTTCCATCCCCAAAATAGCACCATTCAAGAAAATATTCTCTCTGCCGGTAAGCTCGGGGTGAAAACCAGTTCCGACTTCAAGTAAACTACCAACCCGACCATCGATCCTGATCTCTCCAGTGGTGGGTGGTGTAATTTGAGATAATATTTTAAGCAAGGTTGATTTACCAGCGCCATTATGACCAATAATACCAATCACCTCTCCTTTTTCAACATTAAAAGAAATATCCTTCAATGCCCAAAACTCTTCTGTTTTTGTCAATCCAGCCACAACCTTAGCCTTCTGTTTCAAGAACCTAAAAGGATTGCTAAAAACATTTGTCAAAACATCACGCAAAGTCAAATAACCCCCTTGCCGGTGGCTGATATTATATTTCTTGCCAATGTTTTTGACTTCAATGATAGGCATGTTTTATTTAAAGATTTAATTAACCCTTAACACCTCAATACCCCAAGGATATATCTGCTGGATATTATTAAATTTGCTGATTTTCTTATTCATAGTAATGCAATATGATTCTTTAACCTTATATTGCTCAGAAAAATAATTTAAATTTTTTACTAACTTATCCTGATAACTTAATTTAACTTCAATTGGAACAATTCTTTGACCACTAACTACAAAATCAACCTCCTGTTTGTTGGCAGTTCTCCAAAAATATAAATCACTAACGTTAAACCGTCTTCTGAGGTAAGAATAGACCGAATTCTCAAAAACATGGCCATCTATATCACTGATCAACTTCTTATTTCTCAACAAATTGAGAATACCGAGATCTTCAAAATATATCTTTGACATTTTTGATAACTCGCTTCTAATATTTTTATGATATGGGCGCACCAGTTTAATTATATAAGTGCTTTCTAAAATAAATAAATATTGCTCAACAGTTTGCCGAGCGATGTTAAGGGTATCTGATAATTCATTAACATTAACCAGCTCTCCAGCTTGGGAGGCTAAAAACTTAACTAAGTTGTTAAATTTTTCCAAATCCTTCACTTCAGCCAAATCTTTAATATCCTTATAAATATATTTTTCAATAATACTTTTTAAGTAAGTTTCTTTCAACTCTAAATTGTCAGTTAGGACTACTTGGGGATAAGAGCCATAAAGAACATATTCAGTATAGATATTTTTTAATTCCGAACAAATTAAATCAGAGTCAGAAGTTAAATCATATCTAAGTCCTTTAAAATCCAAAAACTCATAAAAACTTAATCCAAAGATTTCCAAATCAATAATCCGCCCAACCAATGAATCACTAAACTTAGACTTAATGGCAAAGCTGGACGAGCCAGAAACAATTAATTTAAAATCATCTTTATAATGATCATAAAACAATTTCAAAATACTGGTTGGATTATCTAAATATTGAACCTCATCGACGAACACAAAAGTTTTAGACTTTCTGCCACCTTGTCTATTTTTATTCTTTCTGCCATTAATATATTTTACAACCTCTTCCAACCCCTGATTGAATAAATTTAAAAACTCCTCTTGCTCTAAATCAAAATAAAAAATATCATCAATACCGCCCTCCTTAAGATAATCCATGGTCATTTTCATCAAAGTCGTCTTGCCGACTTGTCTGGCGCCATGAAGAACAATAATCTCCGGAATATTGATAAGTTTTATTATTTCATTAAATTTCTCTCTATTTTTATAATTATTCATATAATCATACTTTACATAATATTTAATAATTTGTAAAGTATACTTATTAAATTATTAAATATTATGTAAACTACGTTTAACTAATTATCTAAAATTAGCCAAATAATAAATAAACAAATAGTTCTAATCTAACACTACATCCCTAATTCTATTTTTATTCATTACAAATGTCTATTATTATATTATTTTAAACATTGACAATATATATCGACTTAATTAGGAATTTAATTAATCTTCAAATAATATCTGCAAAATATTTTTCCGTCTTCTTAAAATAAACAAAACCAACAAGAAGAAGGATAAAACAAACCGCTCCGGAAATACCCAAAAGCCCCCAATTAATCGGCGCTCCACCCAAAAGGGCTGATCTGGCCGCCTTTATAACGCCCGTCATGGGGTTGATAGCTAGAATCCAAGAATATTTGCCAGCAATAGAAGGTGGATAGATAACTGGGGTTAGAAACATGAGTATCTGAATAAAAAAAGGTAAGGCATAACGGACATCACGATATTTGACATTAACCGAAGCCAGTATTAATCCCCCGCCTAAAGCGGCGAAGAAACAAATTAACAATAATAATGGTAGGATTAAAAGACCAAGAAGATTTGGGACATAATGATAATAAAACATTAAACCAACGAGAATAATAGAAGCAATAAAAAAGTCTACAAATTTAACTAAAATAGTCGAAATAGGAAGTATTAAGCGCGGGAAATAAACTTTGGTAATAATACTCTGATTAGTAATTAATGAATTACTGGCGTCAGTTAAAGCCGTAGAAAAGAATTGCCAAACTAGTAAACCGACAAAAACAAAGATAGGATAAGGAATGCCATCTGAAGGCATTTTAGCCAATCCACCAAAAAAGACTGAGAACACTACCATGGTAAAAAAGGGCTGAAATAAAGCCCAGGAGACACCAATAGCGGTCTGTTTATACCGAACTTTGAGGTCACGCCAAGCAAAAAAGAACAATAACTCACGATATTGCCAAATTTCTTTAAAATCACCCCAACTAAGGGTCTTTTTAGGTCTAATAATTGTTACCATATCTGATATCATCATATCATAGCAAAAAACATATTTCAATTAAGAAAATGAATACTTTATACTGCATAATCTAAGCCAAAAACAATAAAAGACCCACCGAAGCGGGTCTTTTATTTATTTCAAACTAAATAGTAAAACTATTTAAGTTCACCAACGGTAATCTGACGTAAATTAGCATTAGTAATGCCCAAACCTAGATTTCTCATTACTGAGAAAGCATCAGCTGGACGACCTAAATAATGCATCTTTAAATCAACAGGATTAACGTAGTAAGCTCTACCATGGTCCTCCACTTTTAACAAGATACGACCAGACAATCGAGCTGGAGCCTTGCCATTTGTGAAAGTTGCCCAAGTCTTGTTGCTAACACCTAATGCTAAACCGCGCATTAAAGCGAAAGCGTCAGCTGGACGACCTAAATAATATTTAGAACCATTAATTGGGTTAACATACCAAGCCTGTCCTTTATCCTCAACTTGAAGCAAAATGCGACCGAATAAACGACGAGCTAAAGCACTATTAACATTTTTGACCAATGATTTTTCTAAAGCTACGAACACAGAAGAACCATGATCAGTAATCACTGGGACTACCACACCAGTTTCAGTGATAACACAAGCGCGACTAGAGTCTGCTTGCTGCGCAGCGGTTAAAGTACAACCGACTGGAGCTTGAGAGACAATAGCACGGGTTTGATAACCACTAACACAAGTTGCTGGATATTCTCCATAAACTACACTAGTACAGGTTGGGGCGCTAACTAAAATACCGCCTCCGCCTCCGCCTCCGCCGCCACTACCGCCACCAGTACCAGAAGTTTTTCCAGCAGCAAATGATGATAAGTGAGTAGTATCAAAGGAGCAAATACCGGAAGCCACTAAACAAGTAGCATCAGTATCAGATGGGCTTTCAACCCAAGAACCTCCAGCATCTTTACGATAAATCTTTAATGTCTGCCCATTATATTGTGATCCAACATTTACCGAAATAGTAATAGCCGGATTAACGGTTAAGCCTAATGAAGGCAAGCCGAATGACAATGAACTGGCTAAGTCAACATCATCTAAATCACTAGTATCAATGGTACCCGAAGCAGCTAAAGCACTAAAATTGCCAGCCGAATCAGCTGTAAATGTTGTTCCACTTGGAATAACAATAGTGGCCACACCACCACCGACATTCATAGTTACCTTATTTTGGAAAGCAACTTCTGTAGTGTTGGAAATATCATTACCGTCTGGGACCATCACACCGGCCTGGACTAATGATGACATAGATGATTCGGTTACACTATAACCATCAGTACTGTCATAAGTTACTCCAGTGGCCATATAACCATAACCGTAGCCATAGTCATCAGTCGATAAATCAGCTCCAGTTATTCGATAACCGGCAACAGTACCGCCATCAAAACCATAACCATAACCGAAACCATAGCCGTAACCATAACCCCAACCAGCAGCACCATCTTGACGAGCAAATTGGGCATAGATGTTAGGACCAAAGATTAGGCCGAAAACAGCAATAACCAAGACACCAAAAATGGCTCCTGATAATTTCTTCTCCGAAGAAATAAAACCTTTTATTTTGTTCATTCTTTTTAATGATAAATAATTACAAAATTACGTAGTTTTTATAATCATTTATTAAAACTTTAAACTTTTTTTATCCGACCTTTATAATTAATATTATACTCCCTTTAAGTCTCAAAAACAATAATTATAGCCAAGAGTTATGCACAGCCCTACTTACTTAAAATTTTACTCTTTTTACCATCCCTTTTAAGCTCTCTGACCTGAGTTAAAACGGTAATAACTAATAAATAATAAGCATAAATAGCGGAATTTTCAGCCATAAGATTCTGCTTAAAAATAAGCAGAAAAGGACAGGCAGCTAAAAATACAATCGCCGCTCCGGCTGCATAACGACTATCAATAATAAATAGGAAAGAAACAAGAGCATATAGCAAGACACCAAAATCTAAAACCCCAATCTCTTTAGTCAAAGAGAAGATCAAAATAATTACAATTAACATAATCTTTAACCAATCGTAACGACTCAACTTTGCTAAATGAGAAGATATAAATAAAAAATAGAGACGTAACTGCAGAAGGACCTGATGAGCAGAATTTTTAGTAAGGCGAACGGCCCCTAGATAAAATTTAAGATGAATAAAATTTTTAATGGAATAACTGATTTGTCGTCCTCGCAAAAATTGGAAATTGAATTTAAAAGTAAAGATGAAAAATAAACTAAAAAGAATAATAGAACCATGAAAAGCCGGCCAATAAAAAAATCCAGACCAAGTCTTTGAAAAATAAGAAACTAACAAAGAAAACAAATAAAAACCTAGGAAGTAAGGATAAAATTCCCTAACCCTTCCTTTAATCTCCGACTGTAAAACTTTAGAACTAATTTTTTTCGGCATACAATTTCCGTTTAGTCTTATTATATTTAAACCAAGCTAATAAAGATAGACCCAAGGAGGAACCACCGAATGTTAAACCCAAAGATAAAATAATCTCCGATAAATTATGATGAAATAAATTCAAAGAAATTATTTCACTAATAGCGGCGACAGACAAAATAATCAAGCTACGACGGCTAGATAACGCTAAAAAATAATTAGATAAAATAGTTACTAACGTTAAAGCCAACATCACTAAGGAAAAACCCGGTAAATACGGGGCCATTGATAAATATTTAGAACCAACGATTATTTTAATAATAAATTCTGGCCACAGAGAAATTATCAAATAGGCCGGAATAGCCAGGGCCGCTAACAAAGCAACTGATTTCCCTAAAACTATATAGGAACGCAGACTTTTATCCTCCTTCAAATTAGCAATGACCGGAAACATCACCAAGGGCACTGCCGCGCCCACAAAATAAATTATCCGACCAACGGTCAACAATGCTCCATAAAGACCAGCTTCCTCCGGGCTAAAAGATGACTTAACAAATAACATATCAAAATTATAGAAAAATTGAGTTAAGGCCATAAACCATAATACCAGCAAAGAATAACGCCAAAATTTTCTTAACCTTGGCTTAAAATCAATTGGGGCCTCGGGCAAATGAAGTTTTTTAATTTGATAAGAACTAACTAAGAAAGTTATCAATCCAGCCGATCCCAGAGCCCAGGCCGTCCCACTCAAACCAAAAGACCAAACAGCCACAAAAAGAATTATAAAACCCAAACGAGCCGAAGCATCCAAAAAACTAAGCGAAGCCATGGCCAAAAATTCCTGCCGACCGCTTAAAACCGCTCGATTAACAATAGACGGAAAAAGATATAAAAAATTTAAAGAAGCAATAATTAAAATATTATTTTCACTAATCTTAAAAAGCTCATTTAAGGGCTTAACAAAAATAACGATCAAAGAAAAAACAACTAGACCCAGCCAAAAAAAACGTCGTGAGGCGCGACGTCTCAGAGCCCCAATTTCTTCCGGCCTTTTAGCTGTTAGGCCTGAGACCTCCCTAATAAGTGTAGTATTAATAACTGCCGATAGGACACTAATAATCGCCATAAAAGAAAGCAGGGCCTGAAAATCACCGTAAGCGGCGACGGACAACCTGCGAGTCAAAATCGGATGAACCAAGTAATTCAAAAAAGCGCCGCCAAAATTAGCGACCGTTAAAAAGAATGTCCCCCGAACAAACTTATCTTTTAACAGTTCTTTAATATTTAGTTTCATAAACAAGCAATGTTTTAGTTTCCAGAATTAAATCAACATCAAACGAACTATTAAGCCAAAGATATGAAGTAAAATCCAATTCTTTGGCTAAAATAATATAACGAATAGGATCTCCAGCCAAAGCTGGTACTCCTCCCTGCCCTTTATTTTGGAGCCAATCACCAATTATCGCTCCATCAGCACTGCGACTATTATCATAAATACCACCCCATTCCATATTAGTACCGCTGATAACCGGGCAAGAAAAAAAAGTTCGAGCCGGGTTAACCATAATTTTTTTTGACCAATTAAAACTCATATATAGATGCCAAGGCAAGAAAAGAATGCGGTCGGAGCAATTTGAACCGTCAGATAACAAATTATCAACCTCATACCAATCACTGGGATATGGGATTGGCTTAGCCTGACAGTTAAAACCCCAAAATAATAATGGGGCTTGCATGACAATAATAAAAGCCAAAACCAAACCACTTACCAAACGATTATTAATTATTATTTTGACCTTAGATAGATAAAAAGAACCCAGGATCAAATAAAACAAATAGATTGGAATAATTGCCGCTACCCACTTCTGTGGTTCTCGCAAACCTTTGTAAAACGGCAAATGATTATAAAAAAATAAAGTTAGACCACTAGTTACCGGCGACTTAATACCAATAGCCAGAAAAATTGATAAAGCAAAAATAATCAGTAATCCGATACTCAAAAACTTATTTTTCTTGAGGCTTAAATAAACCCCATATAAAATAATTGGAATAATCAGAATAAAACCTCTTTGCCAACCGACAATATCGGTTAAGTCCGAATAACGAAGCTGATCTTTTCCCCAAAAACCAGACATTAATAAAACATTATTCAAAGTATCCCAACTATTATTACCGGCAGTTTGAAAAGCCACCAAATCCTGACTAGTTATTCCCTGCTCAACAAAGTCACCCAATTGCGAAGAATTAGTGGCTAAAGCCACCAACCAATTGGCATTTATGACTAGAATAATTAGAAGCGCCGACAGTGCCACCAACCAAAAATTCTTAATGCCACCATATTTTTTTGCCTTTTTCTTTTGAAAAAATAGCCCTATCAAAAATAATAAATAAAAAGGAACTAACAAAAAAATAAAATGGACCGAAAACATCAAAGCCAGAGCTGTGAAAATAGATGCAAAATAAATATTCTTCAAATCAAAACGATAAAACACTTTAAACAAATAAGAAACGACGAACAATAAAAAACCATAAGCAATTAAAACTCCAAACTGACCGTAGAGCGCCCGATCATAAACAAAAGGATTAAAAAAAGTAAACAAACTCAAAACGAATATCAAGCCAGAAGAAGCAGCTTTATCCCGACTATAGTATTCCAATATAGTTTTAACCAGTAATCGACCGCCCAATAAAATTAACAGTAAAACTCCGCTGATAAATATTTTTTCCAAGAAAGCAATGGAAAAAATAAAAGATAAACCTTTCAACATGATGTTGAACAAGAAAGATCTGTTAGCCCAATCTAAACTGATATTAGGCCCTAAAGTATAATCGGTAAAAAATAAATATCCCGGCGTCAGAAACCAAGGGATTATAATCAACGACAGAACAACAATATATCCCCAAGTAGAAGTTGACGATAAAGCAGTTTTCAACTTATTTAATAACTTCATCTATTTTATTTTTTTTATTTATAACTTTGCCAATTTGCTTTATGTGCTTTCTATTCCGTCTTCTTATCAAATCAAAGCCCAAATAGCCGAGACAGCCAATTAAAGTGATACTAGAAATAAATAATCCAACATACATTAATCTCTGAGGCCAAAATTCAACAACCAACTCCATATCATAGCTGCCATCACTGTTTTTAATACACTTAGAGCTATTAAAGCACGCCTTATCAGGATCAATTATCCAAGAATTAGCATAGCCATTTACCATAAAATGATTTTTATTATCATCGATTGGTTTTGTAAACCAAGTTTCATAAAAACTCCCTGAATCTAAATTATCATTTTGAATTGTGCCCTGAAAATTTTTAGAAATAAAATCAATCTTATATTTTTCATTATAATCTAAAACCTCTTTGTTATTTTCCCATTTAACGTGCTCAATATTTTTTTCTTTTAAGTCACCAAAAGAAGAAATATAACCAGAGTTAATAAAGTCATCGAACTCCTTATTACTCGCCTGATCATCCTCATTTCCATCGAGAATCTTATAATCAACAGCATGAAAATTAAGATAATTTTTTTGATAATTAACTAGATAGCTCCTCCAGCCATCGTGAAAGGAATCGGAAAAAACTAAGGGAAAACTTTTGCTAGCACCGTGAACAACAACTCTATATTTGACTGGATTAATTTTTTTAAATTCAATAATGGGAGTAACAACAATTTCCCTCCTTAATTTACTAGGATCAAATGCTTCCTCTTCGCCGGCTACCATTACATTTTTTTTATTAAAATATATAGCCGATCTAATATTATAAGTTTCCATCGACACAATATCCAACAACTTACTAAAATTTTGAGACGTGGTAATAATAAATTGTGGTATATATAAATGGGGAAGGAAAGAATTATTATTTATTTTATAAATATCTAAAACGCCATGATCTTTATCCGTAATCTGACTATATCTATTTGAATTTTTTATATTTTCTGAGAGTTCCAACAAACTTATTTCGCCAGATTCTGAATTTTTTTCTCTTATCAACTCGGGGATATCCCATCTTAGCATAAGATACTTTAAATTTAACACTTTACTAACATTCAAATTATTTTCCGAATTTTTTATAACCTCATATGATTCAGCACTATTAGAAGATAATTTTCTAAGATAAATCAATGGCTTATTAATAATTCTCCTTAACAAATCTTGTCCCGAATGACCATCTCCGCTCTCGCCATCTATTTTATAACTAGAGGTTCTAATTCCTGGAATATTTAAAATTGAAAAATCAACTTTTTTATAGTTCAATATGGCATGAATATTATTATAATCATTGCTTATAGACACTAAATTATCAAACATCAAACCTTCATTTTTTTCTACAAGAGCATCTCCAATAAACAATGGGATATTATAGATAATAATAAAACCAACAAAGAATCCAACCAAAGCATGGTAAAATCGCTTATTTTTTAATAAAGTAATTAAAACCATAACAGACAAAATAAAAATGATAATGCTTCCCAATTTATTATCTGGGTTTCTCAGAAGAGAGAAGAAGGGAAAGTAATTAAAGAGCCAATTAAAAACTTCACCGAATGGGGCCTGGGATCCTTTGGCTAAAAATAAAAACAACAAAAATAAAGAAAAAAATATCAAAGAAAACTTTTTTTTATCACCTTCAATTTTATCAAATAAATTATTTTTAAATAAAATTAGATAAAATACAAATAACAAAAATATAATTGATACCTTATTATAAAAAGGATAAAAAGAATGGAAGAATCTTCCGCTCCATTTAGCCGTAAAGGTCCACCAATTAAAAAATCTGATTTGATTTATAAACCCACCTCTTTGAAAAGATGAATAACTTGCAACAACTGAATTTAACTTGGAGCTATCTAAATATTCATAAACCAACGGAATAATAAAAAAAGAATTAGCCAATAAAGATATTACTATTAAAATTAAAGATTTTTTAATTATTGTTTTATATAATAAGGGATTATTTAATATAGAGTTAAGACACAATAACAATAATAAGAATAATAAAAAAGAATAAAACCAAGGTATTGCAGAAAAACACAAAAAACCTATTAAAGTGTAAAATATAATAAACCTACTTTTTATTATTTTATCTTCTTGAAAATATCTATGAACGGTATAAAACAATAATGGTAAAAAAGAATAAAATAGGAAAACATTGTCAAAAATACCAAGTCCAGTATGCAACAATATAGTATAATACAGATTAAATGCATAAAAAAATGAAGCCACCAATGATGGAACGATAATCTTTTTAGAATCAATGTTTTTAAATAAATTTTTTCCTAGCTTATATAACGCAAACCAAGAAAAATACCAAGTCATCGAATAAGTTAAAAATATAAAAATCAACTGAATAGTTTTTATGCTCAATCCGATCCAAAATAAAAATAAATACATGAGATGAGAAAACCATCCCAACACCGAAACCTGCATTATTGGGATTCCAGTCGATTCAGAAGACCATGAAAAAAAACCATTGTTCTTAGCATCTTGAATTGACATTAATAAGTAATGGTCATGATTATACAAGAAGTTTCCGCCAATCCGATAATTAAGTACAAAAACAAGACAAAGAGAAAACAATAATGGAATCCAAAATAATAATTTATTTTTTTTAAAATTTAAGTTTTCTTTTTTAATTATCATATCGCACACTCCTGATATTAACTTTTGTTTTTAACAGCAACGAAAAAAAATCTTCCCAGAAACTTGTCACCAAATAAAATCTCTAATAATTTTTCTATAAACAAAATTAATTTTGCATAATATTTATTTTTCGATAATTGATAAAAAATATCAGGCAACTTAGTAAAAGAAGTTATTTCGATAATATCAAAACCAATCATACCCAAAACGTCTCTTAATTCTTTTATAGTAGTCCTGTTTTGTTTGGTTTCATTTGTTAAAAAATACTTATTAAGACTGGTGATTGAATGCTTGTTAGGCATAGTAAAAACAAATAAACCATTATCATTTAATTTTTTTGATATTTTTTTTAATATTTCCATCCAATTACTCGAATATTTAAGGACTCTAACGGCTGAAATAAAATCGAACCCAAAATCAAAGGGAATCTCTTCCATCGATACATCGCACCGCTTAAGGCCTTTCACTTTATTTTCATTATGAAATTTGTTTTTACAAAAATCGATCATACTCTCAGCGTAATCTAATCCATAAATTTCTTCAGCACCATCAATCAAAATATAATTATTTAATATTCGTCCGTTTCCAACCCCAATATCCAAAACTTTTTTCTTTAAAGACTGTTTAAAGTATTTTTGAATAAAATCATTTTCTTTCTTACTTAACTCCGATAACAGACCATTTTTCCAACCTTCACTATATTTTTTGCCACAATCGTCCCAATAATTTTTCCAATTTTCTTTTTTTTCAATAATTTTTCTCATAATTTTTATCACTTATTTTTTAGATTATTTAATATTGACTCAAAATCAAAGTTTTTAACATTAATAAATTTACATTTTATAGTTAAATCATTTTTTATATTACAAATTTGTTGATAAATATAACCCGATAAGTTATTTTCAAATATATAAGATTTGACAAAAGAATTTTCAAAAAAAGACATAGACTTTAGAAAAAAAGCATCAAATAAGTTTTTTTCCGATACACTTTTATCTACAGTGGAGTTGACAACTATTAATAGATTATCTAGATTAATTGGATTATTTATTATATTGCAAGTATTTAGTAAATCGCTCAAAACTATATTTTTTCTACCACTTTTAAAAGAGCCACTAACCGAAAATTCCTTCGGAGCCGTCGGATAAATTACTTGGCTCTTGACATCTAAGATTAAAATATCCTCAGATATATATTGGATTTTATCATCAATTAACATTTTTTTTAAAAAACTGGATTTACCATTAAAACTCGGCGACATAATGGCTACACTGTCATTATTATACAAAAAACAAGTTGAACCTCTAAAAATAATATATCCACTCAAAAAAAGCTCGAGCTCTATTAAATCTGCTATATTTCTCCCCGCCGGAAATATTCTACCTATTTCAAAGGGAATAAATGAACACATTCTATTAAAAATAAATTCATTTTTTGAGCGATTAAATCTAAGTTTTATGCCAGGAGGATGATTATAAAAAATATCTTTATTTTTTAAAAAATAACCATCTCTAAACTCATACCCAATAGGAATTTCTAGTTTGTTGTCGACGCCCACCGTATAATGGAATAAATTCTTTTTATCTAAAGAAGGATAAAAATCAAAATTGTCAGATAAATAAAAACCATTTAATTTTTTCAAATTTGTATCAATAGAAATTAAACCAGGCACTATATTTTTATACATAGTATTATTTATCTATTTTTTTATTCAGCAAAGACACTCTATCAAATATATTATTCCAATCAAAATTCTTTCCAAATTTAATTGCATTAATCTTATAAAAACTATAATTGCTTAAAATTTTCATAATTTTATCAGAAAAATCATCGGCGCTATAATCAGCAACCAGACCTGCATTATTTTTCATAATAGAACTGGCGATTGGAGGAACGCCGGTTATCACAATTGGCAAACCACAACCTAAATATATTTTGACCTTGCCAGGATCGGAATAATAACTAAAACTATTTTTATCTTCTGGATAATAAGGTGCAATAGCGACACCGCCAGTTAATAAAATTTTATCAACATCTTTCTGGTTTTCAATTCTACCTAACACATTAATGCAATAATCTAAATTGTTATCTGATATTTCTTTCTTTAAATAATCAATATCACCACCACCAACAATCCATAATTCAACGTCAAGCAGGCCAGATGCTAATAAAGATTTAACCAGAGGCACAAACAACTCACAACCCTTATTTTTTATAATACCACCAAAATATACGATTCTATGTTTATTAAAATTATTATAATCTGCTTCCCTGAATGATAAGGAATTATTACCAAATGGCACCTCCACAAATCTTACCCTATTTAGATTGATTTTACCATCCTTTTCCCGGCCTTCTAACATTTTTTTATTTAATGGCCAAACTTCATCGCTATAATAACAGGCGATCCGATCCAAAAAATAATAAAAATAATTAATCAGCCGATTAGAGAATCTGGTAGGAGTATAATCAATTACGACATAAACAACTTTTTTAACAAAACCAATCTTTCTCAAACATAAACCCACTAAAACTAATAAACAATTAGTCCCAACAAAAAGATCAGTATTTCTCGAATACCTAAGTCCATATAAAACTCCGTGAAACAAATCCTTAAAATAAGAGGTTATTTCAGGTTGACTAAATTTTATTAAAGATTCCTTTATTTTTTTTTGACCATCTCTATAAAATAATAGTCGTATAGATTTTAAAGATTCTTGTCCAAAAGGAAATCTGATGTGCAGGACCTCATTACCTCCTTGGCACAGCAAGTAATTAACTAGTTCCTCATCCCAATTACCCCGAAAAGAATTGTGACCATTATGAGAATAAACAACTATTTTTTTTTGCATATAACAATGTTAACTGGAGCAAAAGATGGAAAAAATCTAAATAATCTTTTAAATCTATACTCGTAACCAATGATTTTTACTATTTTAAAATTATTAAAATCCAACATTTCCCTCATGGCTCTATTGGTGATTCCTCTAATATGATGAAGCGGAACATTTTTAGAATTATTTAACTTACCAAAAATTCCAGCGCCAAAATTAGCCTTAACATTAGAAACCTCTAAAATATGAGGCTGAAAACCAAACAAAAGCTCAATCCTGGCATATACAGAGGCTAGATTTGGGAACGAAAAAATCAACAATCCATCATCCTTTAAATTATTAAAACAATTCTCTAATAACACATCAGTATTATCCACATGTTCTATTAATTCAAAAAATGTCACAACGTCAAATTTATTTTCAAGAATAAAACTATTTTCAACTGACATCACCAAAAAATTATCAATAAAATAGGGTTTTTTTATATTTAATTCTTGAATATCAATAACGTCGATGGAAGTAGATTTGATATTTTTATTTTCGAATACAACCTTTTCAAAATTAAATAAAATGCCACAACCAAGATTTAATATCTTCTGACCATTTTTTATATAATCCAAAACTATTTTATAAAAATTTCGACTCAAATTGTTATCGCCACCCTGAAAATTCATATTACTTTCTGTTAAATAGATAAACAACTCCGACCGCCCCTCTTAAAAAATACATACCGACAGCTAGGAATGGATGAGATAACAATTTTTTCCACTTTCCCTTTTCCAAAAAAATACCAAAATAACGATAATTAAAACCAAGTTGTTTTTTGATATCCTGATCATTATTGCCCCACTTCTCTATATAATTATTAAAACTCTTGGCATAATAACTCTTTTTGTTTAAATATTTTTTCAAATCAAACTCAGACTCATTATGGAAAATAACCGCATTATGATTATTAGGGTCAGCCCCTCTTTCTTTGATAAAATCAAAAAAGTACCAATCTCTATTCAAAACTAAATCTTGTTTGCAATCACCCAATAGCCTTATATTATCTCTTCCAATCTTTTTATCTATATCCCAATCCTCCGGACCACTCATATTAACATCAAATCCACCAACCGCAACAAATTTATCTTTTCTAAAAAATCGAGCGCCATCGACAACCGTTCCATCATAAAAATTTCTTTCAAATCTTCGACACTTAGAAAAAAAATGCTTCCCCAAAACAATTTCCGAAATCCATAAAGCAAAAACATTTTCAATCTCAATTCTTTGAACACAACAATCTATTAAATTAAAGGACAAGATCATATCAGCATCAACAAACATCACATATTCACCACTACTTTTATCAATCATCCCATAATTTCTTTGAGCGCTCCTTTCTGGCCCTTGATCATAGACATTATTGGTAAATTTCAATGCTATCTCCTTGGTCCTATCACTAGAAAAATTATCTACTACAATTATCTCAATGTTTTTATAAGATTGTTCCAGTATTGATTTAATACAATTTTCAATATTTTTTTCTTCATTTTTAGTAGTAATTACTACCGAAACCAATGGGTTCATATTTTACTTCTTAAAATCCATTAAATGGCCAAAAACCTTTAAGCCGGCTCGACCCAAAAATTTAATATCAGCAAAACTTCTAATAGATTTAATTTTATTAAAAACAAATTTAGGGGTGATAAACGCCTTATATAAACCCTGGGTTAAGTCTTTAACCTGTTCAGTCGTTAAAGGACATTTCATTACCTGTTCTCTTTGATCGAAACGATCATAGTCAGTAAAATTTAATAAATCATTATTTTGACAATACTGATATAGCGGAGTTCCAGGATAAGGAATCAAAACAGTGGCCTGAAGGGTGTTAACATAATTTTTCTTAAATAAATCCTTAGCTAAATCAACAGTCCTTTTAGCCTCCTCATAACTCTCCCAAGGATAACCGATCATGGCCGTGATATGAGGCTCTAAACCAGCCTCTTTACACATCTTTAATCCTGGCTCTATTTCGGCCACCCGCAGATTCTTATCAATTTCATCCAAAGTTTTTTGATTAGCCGACTCTAAGCCGAAAAGAATAAAACGAAATCCGGCCCGCTTCATTAATTTCCAAATTTCCGGATCACTGATACCATTAATCCGCATATTACAACTCATCGTCACCTTCCGCTGGTAACCTCTTTCAATCATACCATTACAAAAATCTTCCAACCATTTTCCAATCGGTAGCGAGCCAGAGTCCTCCATAATTTCCTTTACCCCTAAATCAATTAAGTGGCCGACCTCATCTAATGCTAATTGAGCACTACGAGTTCGAAAATTACTGCCCGGAAAGAGCGTTGTCCAGGAACAGAAAGTACATCTTCCCCACCAGCAATCTCTCCCACTCATAATATAAGTTCCAGGAGTATATTTAAAATTACCATTCTTATAAGCATACATTTTCCACTTAGTTAGCTCACGATTAATTAGTGGCAAACTATTTAAATCATGTAGGTGATAATCTTGTTTTAAGCCGCTGTTCTTAAATTCACAGTTCTTGAATTCTCCTTCGTGCCAATTAATAATCTCATTCTTTCCCGATGAGTCCCACTCACCACCTAAACGAGAATGCCAACCAGATTCTAACTCCCCCTGACCGGATAAAAATTTAACCAAACTTAAAGCACCAAAATCATAATCACCACCAGACAAGACATAGTCAACTCGAGAATAGCGCAAACTCTCCTCCGGGTTAGCTGTAACATGATCCCCTACCAAGGCGATGGTAAGCGGCCAATCAGCTTTTTCTTTCAACTCGTTAATTATCCGCCAATGACGCTTAATTACCGGAGTTTTGGTTTCAATAATCATTAAATCAGGTCGAATTAAAAAAAATCTCTCCAGCCACTTATCATAACTTAAACCCTCTGCAATAGCATCATCCCAAAATACTTCCTCACCATTCTGCTCCAACAGAGAAGCCATATAGGCCGGGATAACCGGATAAATATAAGTTGGACTATTAAACCACTGAAATTGGCGATTTTGACCTAAAAGCGGAATTCCCTTCTCAGAAATTAATGGTGGATAAGAAATAAAAATTTTCATCGTATTATCGTAATTTACTTTTTAAATTATTCACAAAAACAAAACCCTTTAAAAAATTAAAACCATAAACCAAATGGGTCAAAAAGATATAATAGGCGGCATTAATAGCAATTAAACTATTTTTCTCATAGCGCCTAATATCAAACATGGCCCTAATCAAGGCCAGGCCGTAAATTATCCAACCCAATAAATACAATTTTAAAACAATTTGATTAAAAAATCCAATCAGGCCACCAATAATAACAAATAATAAAAAAATACTGGGAATAAAATACTTTAGCCTCAATGATGTCTCGGGATATTTCTTAGCAAAAAATCCACGATGAAGACCATAGCCACCAACTTGTTTAAGATGTTTGGCTAAACCGGCACGGCGGTGATGATAAACTAAAAGGGCGGGATCATAAAGAATGCTATCAGGATACCTTTTAATTAAATCTAGACATAATTTAGTGTCTTCTCCCGGCCAAAACTGACTGTCAAAGCCATTCAGCTCCGCAAATATTTCTCGGCGCATCGAAAAATTAACGCTAGGCCAATCATCAACCATTTTTTTCTGACCGATTGGAGCATACCGTTCTGGACTTCCACCTGAAAGCGAACTCAAGAATACAGCCCCAGAAACTTTTTGCCAGAAGCTATCACCGACCGGAGTGATCGCTGGGCCCCCGACCGCCTTCACATTATTATTTAAAAAATCTTT
>JBAYNC010000005.1:0-18544 GCA_041679025.1 Patescibacteria group bacterium | reverse complement strand
ATGGAAAAAGGTCAGATGCGTTGTGAGGCCAATATCAGCCTCCAAGAAAAAAACTCCTGGGAATATATTAATGGCCAAATCTTACCAACCACTAAAAAAGAACTAAATCCTAAAGTAGAAATAAAAAATATTAATTCCTTCAAGGCTGTTGAAAAAGCTATTAATTTTGAAATTGAAAGACAATCCCAATTATTAGATCAAGGCAAAAAGATTAGTGCTGAAACTAGGGGCTGGAGTGATAGTCAAAATAAAACTATTTCCCAAAGAAAAAAAGAAAGCTCAGCTGACTATCGCTATTTTCCGGAACCAGATATTCCCCCACTTAAAATTAGCGATGAAATGATCAGCACTATCAAATCTCAATTAATAGAATTGCCAGAGAATAAATCACGTCGTTTTCAATCCGAATACGAACTTTCACCCAGCCTTTCAGAGCTTTTAACCAGCGACAAAGATCTAGCCAGTTGGTATGAAGAGGTAATTTCCGAATTAAGATCTTGGGTGGATGCCAGTGGCGATAATTGGGAAAGACAAAACCAAAGATTATCGACTAGCGCCGCTAATTGGTTAAGCAGTGAGCTCTTTAAATACTACCCCATTAATTCTTTTAACAAGATAAGAGAGGAAGGTAAAATTAATGCTGAAAATTTTGCCGAATTAATAGCACTGATATTTCAAGATAAGATAAACTCATCAGCCGCCCAAAGCATTCTTTCAGTTATGGCTAAAAAAGGTGGGTCACCAATACAAATAATGCGGGATCTAAAGCTAGAACAAATTGATAACTCAGAGGAATTAATAACAGCTATTAAAAAAGTAATTGATTTTAATCCTAATCAAACAACAGAATATAAAAGTGGTAAAACCAATCTACTGCAATTTTTTGTTGGGAAAGTAATGGCTGAAACTAATGGTAAAGCCAATCCTAAAATTGTGATTGAAGAATTAAAAAAAATATTAAGCCAATAACATGAAAAATTCTTCCACCAAAAAGTTTTTTACTCTAATTGAACTCCTGATAACCATTGCGATTATTGCTGTAATTACTTCGATTTCCCTAATTTCTTTTAGTAACGTCAGACAAAAAGGACGTGACACCCAGAGACTAAGCGATATCAAATTAATTCAAAAGGCTTTAGAGGATTATTACCGTGACGAAGGCACTTATCCGGTCAGTCTAACTCCCGGGGGGAGCTTAATCGGCTCCAGCTCCAATACCGTCTACATGAGAAATATTCCACAAAACCCCAGTCCCAGAAGTGATGGTAATTGCCCTGATGATAATTATAGTTATGAACTCAGAGATACCGGATATTTTATAGATTTCTGCCTGTCAGAATCAAATATCCAAGCTAGCGCCGGAGAAAAATGTGCCACTGCTCAAGGAATATTAAATACAACTTGTCCTTTTTCTTGTGGCGATACACTAATTGATTCTCGCGATCTAAAATCTTACCCAACAATCCTAATCGGCACTCAATGCTGGATCGCTCAAAATATAAATGTTGGAACGATGGTAACTGGAGTAACCGCCCAAACCAACAATAGTATTATAGAAAAATATTGTTATAATAATAGCGAATCTTTCTGCGATACCTTCGGTGGATTCTATCAATGGGATGAAGCTATGCAATATACGGAAGTTGAAAGAGCACAAGGAGTATGTCCAAGCGGTTGGCATATCCCGACTGATTCTGAGCAAAACATTCTCGACCAGTTTTTGACAGTTAGTCCCTATACTTGTAATGCTAGTCGAAGCGGAACTTGGGGTTGTGCTACAGCTGGAACAAGTATTAAAGATCCAAATGGCTTTAACGCCGGCCTAACAGGAAACCGCAATCCTAATGGATCATTTGGTAATGCCGGATCATTCGGCTTTCTCTGGTCATCTTCCATTAATGGAACAAGCGCCTGGTTTAGATACTTAAATACAACCAACGCCGTCAGCCGAGCAGCCAGCGACCAAAGCTCTGGCTATTCAGTCCACTGCCTAAAAGATTAAACATCCTTAAAATAAAGTTAGGTATGAAAAAAAATAAAAAAGGATTTACCTTAATCGAACTATTAGTTGTCTTGGGAGTAATTGGGATTATTATGACTTTAAGCGTTATTTCATTTCGAGAAACCAGAACTAATACCCGAGACATGAAAAGAATTTCAGATATCAAACAGATTCAATCGGCCCTAGAATTATATCGTACCAATGAAGGCAGCTATCCGACAGAAATTGCTTCTGGACAAAATATAGAATCGGCCTCAACTACCTACTTAAACAACCTACCGACTAATCCCACTTCAGCCAATCCGGAAATTTGTAGCTCATCAGACTATATTTATACTAGCGATAGTCAAACCTATACTCTGAACTTCTGTTTAGAAAAAAACTCTGGGGCATTAACCGCAGGCTATCATTGTGCTACCCCCCAAGGAATATCCAATACCGCCTGCCCTACCTGTGGAACTAACCAAATAAATATTGTTTATTTAAACGGCCATATTTGTAATACTGGCTCTCCCGATTATGATACTTGTACTTATGACGTCATCTCAATCGGCGATCAATGCTGGCTAAAACAAAATATAAATATTGGAACTATTGCCGACCAGACCAATAATAATGTCCTAGAAAAACGTTGTTATGGAGATAATTACGCTAATTGTCAAACTTATGGTGGACTATATCAATGGGGAGAGGCTATCCAATATTTAAATGGAGCGTCAAATACTACTGATTGGAGTCCGGAGCCAACCGAACATGTCCAGGGCTTATGCCCAATTGGTTGGCATATTCCTACTAACAATGAATGGTCAGCTTTAGATACTTATATCGGCGGTGGAAACCTTACCCAACCGGCTCTCAAGTCTCAAACACCGGCCTGGGATGGACTAGACACCTATGGCTTCTCCGGGCTTCCAGGAGGCTATTTAGCCGGATCATATGATTACTTATCAACTCGAGGCTATTTTTGGTCATCTTCTATCACCAACAGCACCAATGCCTTTGGCCGCTGGCTGCAATATGGCTCCGAAATATTTGATGCTATTTCATATAATCGTACTTATGGCTCTTCGGTCAGGTGCTTAAAGAATTAAAAATATTTAATTGCAATACAAAAAATCGCTCTCAAGGCGATTTTTTTTATTTGATAAATTTTTTGATTAATTTTTCAGCTTCAGAAAAATCATTAATCCAATTAATTTTTCGACCCTGCTTTTCCCAACGTCGATACCAAGATTTCTGTCTTTTAGAAAATTGGCAAATAGCGGTAAATAACTTCTCCTTCATCTCATCATAACTCATTTTATTTTGAAGATAAAAAGCTAAATAGCGATACTCCAAACCAAAACTCTCCAATCTTTTCCATGACACTCCAGACTTATGAAGAGACCTAACCTCTCCAACCATATCTTTATTATCCAAGCGGTCATTTAAACGTTTCATAATTCGAGGATGCAAAATATCTTTGGGCAAATCAAAGCCTAAAATTAGAAAATCATAAGAGGACTCTTTAGTCTTGGCCTGATAGCTCAAATCACCACTTAGAACCTCTAAATATCGGATCAAATGCCGTTTGTTCTTCTTATCACTATCATTTAATTTCTGGGCAAAGGCTGGGTGTTCCAAGGACAATCTGTCAAAAAGATCAGCACTATCTAAAAGTTCTAATTCGGCCCGAAGCTTAACATCTGGTTTAACATCAGACAAGTGATAATTATCAATTATAGCTTGCAGATAAAGACCGGTGCCACCAACAATAATTGGTAATTTTTTTCTCTTTAAAATATCCGGAATAACTTTAAAAACTAAGCGCTGATATTTCTTCAGATTAAATTCAGTATTAGGGCTAGCTACGTCTATTAAGTGATATTTTATTTTTTTGGTTTTACCTCCAACAGTCTTAATAGAATAATCCGGCAAATCTTTACCACTTCCGATATCTAAACCGCGATAAACCTGCCGACTGTCAGCACTAATTATTTCACCGGCAAAAATATCGGCCAGCTTAACCCCTAAGCCAGTCTTACCGCTAGCCGTAGTACCAAGGATAACAATAACTTTTGGTTTGTTATTAGACCTATTCATATTGAGCGACAATTTTACCTTCCAAGGACAAATCAGAAATTTTATTAATTTTGACTAAGACAAATTTCCCCAATAAATTATTAATGGGAGCACCCATAATTCGTACTAGCTTGGCTGTGCGAGTTTTGCCATACCAATTCCCTTGACGATTTTTTCCCTCTACCAAAACCGGCACGATTTTTTTAAGATAGAAACGATTATTGGATCGAGCGGTTTGACTTAAAATTTTAGTCAGAACTTGTTCACGCCTTTTCTTCTCCAATTTAGGGACATCATCAACCATTTGATATGATACTGTGCCATAGCGTGGGCTATACTGAGAAATATAGGCCATATCAAATTTAATTTCTTTAAAAACTTTAGCTGTATTTAAAAATTGTTTAGTGGTCTCCCCCGGAAAACCAACAATGACATCAGTAGTAATTGAAACTGGAAATTCTGGTTTATACTTCTTGAAATTAGCTCTAATTTTTTTAACTAAACTTTGAAAATGAGAAGAAGTATATTGTCGATTCATCTTCTCTAGGATTTGATCATCACCAGATTGCAAGGCGAAATGAACATGTTCGCAAACCTTGGAATATTGGCCTAAAGATTTAATTAACTCAGAGCTAATATCCTTGGGGTGGCTAGAAACAAATCGAATCCAAAACTCACCCGGAATATCATTAACCTTAGCCAAGAGCTTGGTAAAATCAATTGATCCAGAGTGATAGCTGTTAACATTCTGAGCGATTAAAATAATCTCCCTATATCCGTTCTTGATCAATTTTTTTATCTCACTGATAATCTCTGAGGCTGGGCGGTATTTTTCTCGACCACGGGCATAGGGGACGACACAATAGGAACAAAAATTATTACAACCATTACCAATTGGGACATAGGCGCTAAAAAATGATTTATATTTAGGAACAACTGACAAGTAATCTTTAAGATTAACTTCCACTTTAACTGTTTTAGCCTTAATCCTGCTAACCAAAGAAGTCATTTCAGTAATTGGCAACCAAATATCAACCTTATTCTTAATCCGCTGTTTAACATCCGCCCGATTACTCAAACAACCGGTAATAACCACGATTGTTTTAGGATTTTTCTTTTTAGCTTGATGAACCAAACTATAGACCCGATCTTCAGCCGATTGCCGGATACCACAAGTAGTCACAATTAAAACATCAGCCTTAAATTGATTATCGGCCCAACTAAAATTATTAGCTTCTAAATAAGCCGTTAAGCGTTCGCTGTCAGCTTGATTCATCTGGCAACCAAAAGTAACAATGTGGTAGGTGGGCATATTATTTTTTTAAACTTAAGCGATATAAAGCAAAGTCTTTGTTAATCACCTTAACTAGCTCAATATCCAGGCCAAATTGGGGTAATTTTCTAGTTTTGAGATAATCTAAGTCCTTAGGTTCAAACTGAAAATTTAAATAATAAAGCGGGGCCACCTTGGCTAATTTGAGATAAAGATTATTCATCTGGTCGTCAGTAAATGAACCCATCAGTACCCTTCTCTCAGGAAACAAAACCTTGTCATGATATTTAGTAATAATTACAGATTGGGCAGGAGTCAAGGTTATAACTTGTTCATATAAATCTCGATCAACCCGATTACTATAGGTGACATTAACTAATCCCTCCTCTGAACCAAACATCACAAAAATAATGGAATAAATAGAAATAGCAAAAACAATTACCAAACTTAAACCTCCTCGCAGAACTCCTATCTTCCGACTTAAGAATCGACTAAAACGGTCAATGAAATAAGCGGCCAAAGGAATAGCGCCCAAATAAACTGGCAGCCAATAACGAGTATAGGAATTACCAATGGTAAAACGTCGCGGATCAGGATTATCAGTAAATCTCCAAGAACCATAATAAAGAATTAATATCAATGACAATAGCATCCAGGCCAAAAGGTAAACTAAATATTTCTTTTTAAACTTCCGAAAATCTCCCAGAAGCCAAACAAATCCTAAAACCGCCAAAGCTGAAAGCCAAGGAAACATCAGGACAACATAATTATAGAACATGGCTAATGATTGCCGGGGCTTAAAGCCAAAATAAAAAATCAAATTACCAACTTTCTTTATCGCCTCAATCCAAGAAGAACTAGTATTGCCAGCAGTCACAATGGAGGTTATTGATTGATTCATCTCGGTATAGCCTCCCGAGCTAAAGGAACCATAGAGAGCCTGATTCCAATAGGCCATGGGGAGTAAGGCTAAAATGAAAGAAGAAATTAGAATTATCAAACGGAAAATATTAAAACGACGAAAATAAAAAATAAAGACTATAAACAAGGCCGGGGCCAACCAGAGAAGCTCCGAAGCCCGAGTCATTACCGCCAAACCAAAAATAGAACCAGCCAGAGCCGAATAAACAAAGTCTAGCCAATTAAAGCTCCAAGAAAAAAATTTTGTCCTTGGAAGTTTTTTCTCTAAAAGAGATACTAAAAAATAGAAAGCGATAATGGTTAAGACTATGAACAAAATATTATGAAACATTGATCGAGCAGAATAATAAACATAAACCGGAAAGAAAGTTAAGAGAGTGGCAGAGATCAAAGCTATTCTGCGGTTAGAAAATAATTTGTTGATCAATAGATAGAAAAAAATAATCCCAATCGCTCCAAAAATTGGAGTCAAAAAAGGAATAAGACCTAGGCCGATAACCTTAGCCAAGGTGCCAAAAATCAAAATAATACCCAGGAAGCTAACTGGCTTTAAAATCCCCCAATCACTCCGAAAGCTCCGAGGATGAACAATATCTGAGGCATATAAATTATAATTTTCAAAGACAGCCAGACTCCCAGTTTGAGCATAAACTTTAGCAAAAAAATAATTGGCCGTTTCATCCGGAGAAGAAAATTTAACGTAATCCGCTCTCTGATTAGCTAGGTTATAAGAAGAAGTACCCAGCACAAAAATAATGGCTAATATTAAAACAAAAAGCCAAGTATATAATTGTCTAATTGGAGGCATTTTTAACTTCATAGATACCCTTATCTTAGCAATACCTGTTTATTTTGGCAATATTTTCTGTTATGATAGTAGAATATGAATAACCACTTAAAACAAAAGCCACTGGAAGCCATTTTAAGCCTAATTTCCATCACTATTATTGTGTCTGGATTAGTTTATAAAATTTATGCCTTAAATCAATTGGGCGTTATTATTAGCCTAGGAATAGCTCTAATATTCTGGCTGGGATTAATTAGAATAATGCCCAAAGAAACTAATCAGATTAAAGCAAATAATTTTAAAATTAAATCTCTAAGAATTTGGGATTGGATATTAATGGCTACTTATTTAATCCTAAACTTAAGCCTGATTGATATTCTATGGCAAAGCCGATCTGGCGAAGCCTTGACCTCTCCCTGGACTGTTATTCCCAATTATTTCTTTATCTTTTATTTTTTAGCAACCTTAATTCTTTTAGGATTAATAATTAGGGCTCAAAAAAATAAAACCTTGTATTGGCTAAACCTAGGATTAATATCAGCTCATTACTTTCTCTCTTTTATTATCGCCGTCATAATCTACAAAATCGGTTATGGTTATGATCCCTTTATTCACCAGGCCACCATGGACCTAATTGACAAACAGGGATCAGTAGAACCAAAACCATTCTATTATCTAGGCCAATATGGATTATTAGTTACTATCCATAAAATAACGGGGTGGTCTTTAATAGTCTTGGACAAATTATTAGTTCCAATATTATCAGCCATATTTCTACCGCTAGCATTAAATAGTTTTAGCAATAAATATTTTAAAGACCAGCAATTTAAACAAATATTGCTTCTAATAGCCCTGATTATTCCTTTTAGTTTATTCATCTTGACCACCCCCCAGAATCTAGCCTTTCTCTTTCTGATATTAACCACCCTATATAGCACTACTAATCATCGTCTTGCTCTAATTTTAGCTCTAGCCACCTGCCTAATTCATCCTCTGGCCGGAATCCCAGCTTTAGCTCTAGCGCTACTAATGCTAATCAATCATTATCATTTGAAATTTAATAAAAATACAATAAAAATCAGTTATCTACTAATCTTCATCTTTACATCTTTAGGACTACCCTTGGCCTTCTATTTATCGGGCCAGTCACAATTAGTCTGGGATCTAAATTCTTTTAATAGCTTTCTAATTACCTTAGCTCCCAGTCCAAATCTACCTTATAAAGAAACCTATCTGCTAAATCTAATCTATGTTTATGGCAAAAATATTCAATTAATCATTACGGTCCTAATTATTTCTGGTCTGGCCTTAACCTATCACAAACATAAACAGAATTTTAAGTTAATGGCGCCCACAATAATTGCCATTGCTATTTTAGGCGCTTATTTCTTAATTTCCCAATTATCATTTAACCTAATCTCCTACGAACAAAATGATTTTGCTAAAAGACTATTGATAGTGATCGTTATTTTGTCCTTCCCGGCTATATTTTTAGCACTGGCTAAATTAACCGAAAAAATAATTAAACAAAATAAATTTTACAAGACCATCTTTCTAGTCTTCTTAACCATTCTGATAGCCACCTCCCTCTATCTCTCTTACCCTCGAGCTGATCATTATTATAACTCTAAGGCCTACGCCGTCAGCAAGAGCGATCAGGAGGCCGTCAACTGGATTGAGAAGCAAACTGAAAATAAATATATTGTTTTAGCCAATCAACAAACTAGCGCCATGGCTCTTCGAAGTTTCGGCTTCAACCGCTATTATCATAATATTTATTTCTACCCTATTCCTACCTCAGGCCCGCTCTATCAATACTTTCTAGACATGGTCTATACTCAAGCCAATAGAGAAACAATGATCAAGGCCATGGAATTAGCCCAAGTTAATGAAGCCTATTTTATCCTACCCAAATATTGGTGGGCCTTTAGCAGGGTATTGGCGGAGGCTAAATTGTCGTCTGATTCTTGGCAAGAAATTGGCGAAGGACAACTATATATCTTCAAATATACCAATAAATAGAGCACTGTTGACTTAGTTAAACAAACGTGTTAACATCACAAATAGTTGTTTGAAATCTTAATATTTACCAAAAATTATAAAAATGACAAAAAACGAAGAAACCAGAAAAGCTATCCAAAAGGCTAACCAAATCTTACAAGGAGTAGGTCTCTATGTTTCAAAAACAAGGAAGTTCGAAGCAGAGAACAAGCCATATAGTGGCCAATATAACGCCACGATTAAAATTGTCGAGAAACATCTCAATAAGATTAATTTGGAGGTCGGTGACAAAGTGATTCTGCTTTTGGAAACTTTAGAGAAAAAACCTACCGGCTGGAGTGTCGAAGTCTTTAAAACGACGAGTGCCAACGAAAACCCGGAAAGAGTACCGCTCAGCTTTTTGTCCCTACCATTTAATACCCGCAAAGGTATCAACCTCAGGAAAGAAATGGAGAGAAAAAGGGAAAGAATATTAAAACATAAAAATACCCCTTACGACAACCAATATAACGCCAAGGTCAAAACTACAGCGTTTGGTAAACTCCAAGGGACCGGACTGAGGGCCGGCGAGGAAGTCATTCTACTTCTGGAAACAATGGCCAAGGATGAGGTCGGCTGGACAATTGGGGTCATGAAAAAAATTCCAACAGAAACACCAAGCTGCATACCTCTCAACCTCCTAAAAATACCCAGAAAAACTATGGGTGAAATAAAAGGAAGGCTCAAACTATTAGCCTAACAAAAACACAAAAGAGATGGATTAAAACCATCTCTTTTTTATTTTCTATAATAATCAAAAAATAAATTTAACGTCGTTCCCAATATTTAAATATCGGGCCAACCGCCAAGACTAAATCATCACCCTTCTTTTGCACTAAGACCAGAAGCTTAACGTCAGACAAATCTTCAGTTAGAGTCTTATTGGACAAGCCTGATATCTTAAAAATTTTATTACTATTAACATCAACCTTAAACTCTTTGATGATGCGGTCAATAAATTGAATATCTTCATCTGACAAAGCAGTGCCAGCGAGCTCTTTCTCCATAACGCCTTTCAAGTTTTTAAGATTTAATTCGGCATCGTTTAAACTCACCGCTACCTGATTGACTTCATTGTTAATCTTCAAGACTGAAAGCATTTCTCTAATCATTGAATTATTAGCCAACAATTCATTAATTAAGATAATATTAGGCTCAACGTAAGAATAATCCAAATACTTAACTCCGCTATTTAAATTCTCCGGTTCCGCATATTTTTGGTAAACACCAAAATTATCAGCTGGTAATTGTAAGTTAGCCCAGGTCGCCAAAGCCCGATTAGTCTCCTTATTATTCCAAGCTGAATTACGAGCAAAAGCTGGTTTATAGTTCTCCGGATTTTCAAGGGATGTTTTAATAGTTTGAAGAGTTGTCCAATAATTATTATTATGCCAAGTACTAACAACAGCAGCTAAATTCTTTTTAATAACTCCGACCTGATCGCTATAGCGTTGATAATTAGTATTCTCAGCGAAATAAGAGTTTTGACTAGAGACAGGAGAAATTAAATTGATAACGTCCAAGGCAAAACCTAGACAGCGTTGCCATAAACCGCCCAAACGACAAGAGGTAGTATTGGAAGCTGGCGGAGTAACACCTTTATAAGTCGAGACTGCCGGGCTAGTTAACTCCGAAAAAATATAATCACTCGGCCAATAAAAATCAGAGAGCATTTTTACTCCGAGGCGCCCAAAATTTTTCGGGTCTTTCTTGTCCAGAGCACCATAGATATCTAAAAATTCTAAACTAATAATTTTGTCTTGTAACTTTTGAAAATTTTCACTGGACTGGGCATTGCTATTACTAAATATTTTTTCAATTTGATAATCAGACCCAAAGATCTCAACTAAAGCATCCCGGTAATTAACCAGACTAACATCATCTCTCAAACCCTTAAAAAAAGTCAGAACTTTATAAATCCGAGCCCATTTCCCCTTAAGATCATTATCACCAAAAATATCCTGAGCGAGATAACTGGCAGCGACCGCCTGAATCTTCCAATCATCAATATCCAAGGCGCAAGTCGGACAAGCACTATTTTTATAATAAATTGGAAAAACGGTATTGAGCCAGCGAGTAGCTAAATAAAAATTATTAAGCTTAGCATTGGTCCGATACTCTTCTGGGACGACAAACTCTCGGTAATCGCGAGTATAGAGCATTACTGGCGACTTGGCCGAAACCTTATGCTCCCTGATGTTCTGGACCTCTTTTAAAACATCAACCTTTAAAATAGAAGGGAGATTGAAGCTAAAATCGCTAGCCTCCTGCGTAGTAAACCGACTCTTGTCGCTTAAATCATTTTTAGTATTAATTTGGCTTTCGGTTGGTCGCAGAATTTCCAACAAAGTAGCAGAATAAGCCATTTCTAAACGAGCTCCTTCCAAAATTGGATCATTAATGTTTCCCACTTCTGCCAAGCGACTATTGTAACGACTTTTGGAAACCTCAAAGAGGCGATTAGCAATATCCCAAAGATTACTATAAAAAACATTCTCCTCAATATCCTTAAAAGCCTTCTTAATAATATTCTGATGATAATAGGTAATAAAATCAGCCGTGATCAAAGTAGGAATTTGCTTCCGATTTAAAGCATCGTAGACGCTATAAAAATTATTTATTTTTTTAGGATCATTTACAAAAGGATTATCAATAATCGCAAAACCATTATTATTTAAATCACTCAAATTTTTATCTAAATTTAATTTACGAGCAACATCATAATAATTTAAAACATCAGACTTCACATTGAGAGGCAATTTATAATCATTAAGATTGACTTTCAAGGAGTTGTCAGGAGCAGAATAGAAATTAGAAAAACTTAAATATTCAATCGCCACTGCTAAATCAGAAGAAGAAGCCAAATTTTCTCCGACATTCTCATTCCCGGGTAAATTAACAGTTAATTTAGCCTGGTCTAATTCTTCCTGTAACTTCTGGGCGTCACTTAAAACAGTAGAAGTGGCCAAGGGTTGAGGAGCTCTATTTTTAATCTTTTGGTAGATCCAAAAAATTCCCCAGCCAATCAGGAATAGAATAATTAGTAAAATCAAAAGACCGATAATCTTTTTGCCAATTCCAGTCGATTCGCCATCAGACTCATTAAAATTAAGATTAGCCTTAGCAATCGGCTCAATGGCCGAATTCTTTTCCCCAACTTTTTCAAACATAATAGTTGAAATTAACTATTTTAAATATTTTTGTTTATTAGCGGTATGCTCGGAATAAGTAGCGCTAAAAATAGTCTCCTTAGTATCTGGTCGAGAGAGAAAATAATTATAATTGGTTTTAGTGGGATAAATAGCACCGACAATAGCATTTAGTCCTGGGTTAGCTATTGGCCCTGGAGGCAGACCCCGATTTAAATAGGTATTATAAGGCGAGACGATTCTAGTATCTTCATAGGTATATTGGGCTTTATTCTCCCCTAAGATATAGGCCAGGGTGGCACAAGACTCCAGGGCTTGCCCGTTCTTGATCCGATCCCAAAAGATACCAGAAACAATTTTCATATCATTGGAGCTAGTCACCTCCTTTTCAACAATTGAAGCCATAGTGATAATCTGGGGTAAAGTCTTTTTTTGTTTTGAAATCTCAATCATCATCTCCGAGCTAACCTTGGACTCAAAATTATCCAACATTTTTCGCACAATTTCATCGGCAGTAGTAGAGGCAAAAATACGATAGGTATCAGGAAAAAGATAGCCCTCCAAATCATAATTAGCAGGAGCGTCAGTCAAAAAGCTATAATCCGAAAGATAATCACTAACCTTGAAATCAGCTATTTTTTGATCAATTATAATTCCCTCCTGACTTAAATATTTATCGATCTGATTAACATTCCAACCTTCAATAATAGTAATAACTTTTTCGGGTCGAGGTATTAACTTAATTTGAGACTTTTTTTTGTTTGCCAAATAAATATTCTGATAATAGGCTAGGCCCACTAAAATTATAACTAAGAATATTAAAAGTCGTCTAATTATTTTAAACATAATTTATTTTTTCTGGGCCGCAGCCGCTGCAATTAATTTTGAACTAGCCCTAATCTTTTTACCTAGTCCATCAACCATCTTGATCCCCAATTTAGAACAAATTGGAAATTCCGGGACATCATTTAAACTCTTACGGTCACCACCATTAGCAAAAATATCAGGCTTCACCTTGGCTAAAGACCTACAAACCGTAGCATCCTGATCAATGGACAAAAAAACTTCATCCACGTCTCGTAAAGCTCCAACGATCTTTAGTCTGTCAGTCTGACTCATAAAAGGAAAGGACCCTTTTAACTTAACCTGGTAATCATTATTAACAATAGCCACCAACTTGTCACCCAGTTTCTTTGACTTGGCAATCATTTCTAGATGTCCAACATGAAGAGGATTAAAATAACCGGAGACAGCTACAACCACTAGCTTCTTTTTTTTGTTTATTTTAGCCATAATTATAAATATATATTATATTACATTGATATAATATAATATATCATAACCAGAGACAAATTTCCAGATTCACCAAAACAAAAAGCTACTTTATTAACAAAGTAGCTTTTTAGAAAGGTATAATAAAAAATTATGGTACTAAGCGTTTCACGTCTCGAGGCAAGAAAATAGCTTCTTTGACATTATTAAGATCGAGTAATTTCATCACAATTCGAGCTGGACCGATACCAGCACCACCGTGTGGCGGACAACCATAGCGGAAGAAATTTAAGTAATCAGCTAATTCCTCTAAATTCATATCCTTCTCCAAGGCCTGTTTCTCTAAAACATCAATTCGATGTTCTCGAATAGCTCCAGTAGTGATCTCGATTCCTTTATAAAGTAAGTCATAACTCTTAGTCAAAGAATTGTCATCCTCCCGGCGCATGTGATAGAAAGGGCGAACTGAAGTCGGATAAGAAGTAACAAAAACAAAATCACTTCCAGTCTCCTCTTTAATTATCTGGCAAATACCTCTTTCTTCCTCTGGACTTAAATCATCATCAGCCTCTCCGGAAATACCATTGGCAGACAATTTTTCTTTGACGTGAGCCAATGTTAATCGAGGAAATGGTCGGTTAGGAACACAGATGTCTAGACCTAAATTTTCTTTTACATTTTTAAACCCTGCCTCAATCATTTTCTCTTCTTCGTCCATAATAATATCCTCAGAATGAATATAGGAGATTTCAAAATCCCAACCGGTAAATTCAGTCACATGACGATTAGTAAATGATTTTTCGGCGCGATAGACAGTTCCAACTGTAAAAACCCTCTCTAACCCAGCAGCCATAGCCATCTGTTTATAAAACTGAGGAGACTGGGCCAAATAAGCTTTACGATCAAAATACTTGACCTCAAAAACATCAGCCCCAGTCTCACTAGCCGTATTCATAAAAGTAGGAGTATAAATTTGGATGTATTTAGACTGAGAGAAATAATCTCTAAAACCTTTCTCGAGCTCTGTCCAAACCTTGAAGATTAATTGATTTTCCGGTCGACGTAAATCTAAAAAACGCCAATTAAATCTCAAATCAAAGTCAGCTTGATTATCAGCCTTCTGGGAAACTGGAATTGGCAATTGCTCCTTGGCTAATGATAGGATTTTGATATCAGAAACTAATAATTCAAAATCAGGTGTTCCCCCAGCTTTTATTGGTTTTGGCTGAAGACTTCCAGAGACCTCAATAACGCTCTCTAAATTAAGGGTTAGGGCCTGGTTATAAACAGCCTCATTTTTTTCCTCGATAACAAGCTGTATGCTATCTGACAAATCACTTAAAACAACAAAAATTAGGCCTTTTAAAGCCCTGTGGGTGCGTACAAATCCCGAAACGGTAACTTGGCCAGCCACCTTCTTTTTAGCCTCTAAAATCGACAATCTTTCCATATATTTAGATAAATAATTAATAAACTCAATTAGATTTTAAGTTATTTTTCTGGTTTTGGCAAGAAAAAGGTTAATTACCGAATATTTTTTGTATTTTTATCAAATTTTATGTTAATCTAGAAATAATATGATTAAATATCGTGTGATAAAAATAAATAGGGTAAATGCTCCAATCATAGCTGACTTAGTATGCAGAACCTATCAAACCTTCAATAAAAATGAGGGTGACAAAAAGTCAATCAAAGCCTTCTTGTCTCAATTTGATAATAGTTCCTGCTCAGCTGATGATTTGATAAAAAAATTCAAAAAATCAACCATTAATTTTGGGGCTTTTTCGGGGACTAAAATAATTGGGATAATCAGAGGAAACAAAAATCGGATTACAAATCTTTTTATCGACGGTAAATTCCATCATCAAGGTATCGGTAAAAGATTAATAGAACTATTTGAATCCCATGCCAAAAAAGAAGGTTCTAAATTTATAAAGGTCAGATCATCAATATATGCCACTAACTTTTATTTGAGGTCGGGATACAAAAAAACCACGGGAATCAGACTATACCATGGCCTCAAAATACAACCCTTAGAGAAAAAAATAAAATAAATATTTATTTTATTGATTACATTTGTTTTTCTGCCCGCGACAAAAGGTTCTACTATTATCAGATCGCCGACAACAAAGATGAAACTTATTATTTTTATTGGAAAAAAAGATATTGAAATTAGAACATAGGCCGAGATCAACGCCTCGCTCTTGCAACTTACAATCCAAGTATAATTGCTCATCCAAAGAAAGATCTTCTATTTCTCCTTTAAATACATTAACCTGCGACGTAATCTCTTGTAGGCGCTTAAATTTTTCTTCCAATGTAGGCAAAACCGCCAACTCCTCAATATAACCCTTCTCCCTAAAATCGCGAATTATTTCATCAACTAAATGCATATAATATAATTTAATTTAACATCTATTTACAATCATTTTTAGCTTAATAATATTATAACACAAATAACAGTTCAATTGCCCTACTAACAAAAAAGCCCCATTTTCATGGAGCTTTTTAAAACTAATAAAATAGTTTAGAGATAGCTCTTTAAGTCTGCTACTAATTTCTGGATAAAGGCATCTTTTTGATATTCAACTGTGTCCTGACTTCCTCTGACCCTAACCGACAAGGATGAAGAGTCAACCTCTTTGTCACCGATGACTAACATGTACGGAATTTTCTCATTAACAGCTTTACGAATCTTGTTGCCAACGGTTAGATCAGAACCATCAACTTCTGATCTAATTCCGCTCACCCTTAACCCTTCCGCTAATTTCTGGCAATGAGCAACGTGAGATTCTCCCACAGCTATCAACTGAACCTGAACTGGAGAAAGCCAAAGAGGAAAAGCTCCGGCGTATTTTTCAATGATGAAAGCAATAATTCTTTCAATAGCTCCGATTGAAGAACGATGGATAACTATTGGCTCCTCTGCTTTTCCATCTTCATTAGTATATTCTAGATTGAATCTTTTCGGCATCACAAAATCATATTGGACGGTAAAGGCAGTATCTTCTTTGCCAAAAACATTCTTCATTTGAATATCAATCTTTGGACCATAGAAGGCGGCTTCTCCAGCAGCTTCATAACTATCAACTGCCCTACCCTTCAAAACATTACGCAAAGCAGCTTCAGCATTTTCCCAAGCAGCATCATCTTTATAGTATTTAGCCTCATCACTACGATCGCCCAAAGAAAGACGATAGCGATAATCTTTATTAGCTTCAAAGCCCAAGACTTTCACAGCATATTCAATCAAATCTAGAGCGCGATTAATTTCATCCTCCGCCTGATCTAATCTGGCGACAATATGAGCATCAGCTAAACAAAAATTACGCACTCGGATCAAGCCAGTCAACTCGCCCGATTGTTCATAACGATATAACTTAGCTAACTCCGCAATCCGAACTGGCATATCACGATAGCTATGTTGTTTAGATTTATAGAGCTCAAAATGATGTGGACAAGTCATCGGACGAAGCATAAACTCATCCTCATCAATCTTTATCGGGGCATACATCGAATCTTTGTAATATGGATAATGCCCGGAAGTCTTGTAAAGCTCGAGACGAGCAATATCCGGAGTATAGACATGGCGATAGCCACGCTTGATTTCTTCATCAACGATAAACCGCTCTAATTCTCTTCTAATTACCGATCCTTTTTCCGTCCAAAGAGGCAGGCCCTTTCCGACCAAATCGGAAAATATGAATAAATTTAACTCTTTGCCTAATTTACGATGATCTCTTTTTTCAGCCTCGGCTACCATCTTAAGATAATCATCTAGTTCCTCCCGCGTCTCAAAAGCTAATCCGTAGATACGGGTTAACATCTGATTTTTTTCATCACCACGCCAATAGGCTCCAGCCAATTTATCTAAGCGATAGCTCCCTGGTTTAATCTGATTAGTATTAACAATATGTGGCCCACGGCAAAGATCCTGAAATGATCCAACTTGATAATAACTGACAACGGTTTCTCCTTGAGCTTTTAGGTCGTTAAGGATCTCAGCTTTATAAATTTCACCTTGGCCTTCTTCTCTTTTAATGGCCTCGGCAATAGAAATCTCACTTTTCTCAAACTTCAAATTCTGCTTAATGAAATAAGCCATCTTTTTTTCGATCTCTTTTAATTCAGTCTCTCCGATTTTGGCATCACCCAAATCAAGATCATAATAAAACCCGTTGTCAATTGCTGGCCCAATAGCCAGCTTTACATTGGGATATAATTCTCTGATGGCATAAGCCAAGACATGAGACAAAGAATGTCTTTTAATACTAATATCCACCTCTTCTTTTAATATTTTTTCCGCCATATATTTTAAATTAATTATTAAGATAATAAAAAAATCCCCTCCTGGTAAAAACAGCTAAAAACTGCCTTTACCGGGACGGGACTTTTGTCTCGCGGTTCCACCCGGATTCCTTTAGGGCCAACTAGGCCTTAAAAGCACTTGAATGAGACTTTAGGATAATTCTTAAACAATTACTTGTTTAATCGAACTTGGTAGATTCGACAATCAGTCTCTTTTGATTGATTTAATTATAGTGGATTAAATAATTTTTGTAAATACCGGTTTAAAAGCTTAAAAGAAGTCTCTTTAATCGATAAAATATTGCTAATAATTAATTTATTAAAACTTATTACCTTTTTCTAAGACATCTTCGCCCAAAAAAACTACCGATAACCATCAATTAGGGCTGGTTGATTATTAACAGTGGTTAAAGTCGCCTGCCAATTGTTTGGCAAATTACGTTTTAACTCACGCATTATATAATCAATATCATGATAATCATCAAGCAAGATTGAATAGAATGTGGGTCCCAAAGAACTCAACATCAAAAAAGGGATTTGATTGGGAGGATATTTTTCTTTCAAATCATCTCCCCTATTAGCTGCCTGCCAAATAAAATTACTCGAATATTTTCTAACCAGCTTATTGGCTAACAAATAAGAAAACTTATTATTAAAAATATTTAATGGGGCGCGATTTAATTCTAATTCTATCCTCTTGGTTCCAAGATTACCAATCTTTAATAAATATT
>JBAYNC010000004.1:0-20625 GCA_041679025.1 Patescibacteria group bacterium | reverse complement strand
TCACCTCTTGAGCCCCCTTCTTATTGCTTTTATAGGTGATAATAATATTAGCTCTATTTTCAGCAAACAAAAGAGCAGTGGCCATACCAATACCACTTGAACCACCAGTAATTAGCACTACTTTATCTTTAAACATAAGGGTAAAAATAAATTTATCTTTATATTATATTAATTCTTTTATCATTTTAGGACAAGTGACTTTCAAAATCATTAACTAGAGTAACTATTGAATCACCTTCTCCTGGTTTTTCCCAATCAATCTTCGGGGGATGATAATTTGAAGCTGGTGGTCTAAAGTCAGTCATTAACTTATAGTCTTCAGGCGTCATAACAAAATCAATTGAAGCCAAATTCTCATCAATATGCTCACTGCTAGTCGACATCACCATTGGGCTATAACCCAAATGGCACATCCAATTTAATATAATCTGATTCTGTGTTTTCTGATATTTATCTGCCAAACCAACGAGTAGCTCCCAATTATAGAGAAGGGTCTTGTTCCGACGAAGTGGGCGCCAAATAATATTTTTAACATTTAACTCATCACAAAGATCAAAGATTCCTTGATCCTGCAAAACTCTAATTTCAAAACTTAGATGTCCTTCGTGAGCATAAAACTTATCACCAAATTCTTTTTTAAAACTTCTAATGGATTCTGAGTCGGCGTTGGAAAGACTGACAAATCTGGTTTTGCCGGTATTTAAAAGATTGGACAAGAAAGAGTATGATATATCTTTTCCAAACTTATCAATAAACGACTTGGTAACAAGAGTTGAGTCGGCATAATCAGTTTCCATAATCTGATAAAAATTAGAGATATCTTGCTCGGCTACATCCAGAGACGACAAATCTCTAGGATACAGGGAGTGAGTTAAAAAGATATCATCTCTCTTCACTGAGCTTAAGTCGAGCGCCTTCTTGAAAAGAAGCAGGGACTGGCCATGACCATAACCTAGAGCAATTTCAGTAAAATTAAAACCTTGATTAAGCGAATAAACTAAAGCATCAATATATTTTTGATCTTCAATCTTTTCAGTAATAGCCATATCACGATGCCCTCGCCCACCGACACCGTAACTACCAATGCCCATTTGAGAAATTTTTTTACCAGATAAAGTCTCCATAATTTTTATTAACTAGCTTTATTAATAACTATAAAATCCCCTTCCTCTAAAGCATGTATTGGTAACGACCGATCGCCATATTTTGTTATCTGCTTATAAGCATCGTCCCAGTCTATTGGTCCGCGTGGATCATCGCCACCAAAATCAGAATTAAAATGAGGAATAAACTTTATCGGCAAAATTCCCAGACCATCCATTGATTGGCGCCAGTCGCAAGTCCAAAAACTCTTAACCAAGGCATCAGATCCGGCTGAAACAGTCGCCACAACCTTGTCTTTCCAAATATTAGGCAAATCATATTGCCGCAACCAATATTGAATTAGATGGTCGTCACCTCCATAGATAATAATGGCATCGTTATTTTTAACTTGATCAACAAAACTACTTGGAAAAGCCAATTCAATTATTGGCTCTATATTATCATCTACGGCTTTCAGAAGATTTGCTCTATATTCTTCAAACTTCTTTTCCCAGTCTTCCCGTGGCCTGGCAAAAAAACAAACTAAAATCTTAGGACTATTGCCTAAGTCTTTTGTCACTTCATTAAGAAACAAAGCCGCTTTAACCGGATTTTTTCTTAAACCACCGGAATCTAAAATATATTTAGTCATAAATAGTAATCACTAATTAATTTATTTTACTATACCATAACTTCCCAAAATTGAAAGCCGTTGTCCTACTTAGTGCCAATAGAAACGCTCCACAAAAAAGTATAGAGGTTTTTAATCCCATCAACTATCGAATTTTGCCTAATGGCCGACAAGAAGGGTGGGTTACCAGAAAAATTGATTAATAAATCATTAATTAACCACAGAGAACCCTGAAATTTTAGACTCTCCGGCAATTCTTTGATAATAATATTCTGCCTCGACAATTTGTCTTGGGAAATTCCCGCGAAGGAACCACTAGGAACCAAGGTTTTAGTAATGATTCCTTTTCTTTTTTTAATATCGGAAATAATATCTCTGAGATCATCAGAAAAAATTTTACTATAATTTCCTTCATTGGGAGTATCAATAGTATAGATAATAGCTCCCTTCTCTAAACCATTTAAAGTTTTTTCAATAAAGTTTTTAATACCATTCTTAGTATCAAAAAACTTAGCAAACGGAAAATGGCCATCAACGTGATAAATGGTGGGTAGAATTTCTTTGAGTTTTTCGGCGACCACTAACTTAGCATTTAAAATATCTAACAGGACTTGGGGTGACTCTATCCAATAGGACATCACCCCTTTATAAATATGAGTGGTAATATAATTTTCTTCAGCCAGTTTATTCAAAATACTAATTGCGGTAGTCCGGGGCAAGTCAGCCAACTTAGCTACTTGAGAGGCCTTAGCTTCGCCTAATTTGGCCAGAGCCAAATAAACACTAGCTTCATTTTTGTTAAAGCCCAATTCTTTTAAATAGTTTTTTAAATCTTTAATCATATCTTATTTTAATTGCTGTCGAAAAAGTTCGACACTTATATCAATATCTTAGCCTATTTTTAAAGGGAAAACAAGAGATCTTAATTTGATAGTATTAATATTAGAAACTAAATAAAGCAACCACGTTATAATAGAAGCAGATCATTAACAATTCAAAAAAAGGAGGCTATATGAAACCAATTTGTGTTTACCCCGGAACTTTTTCTCCCCCGACTTTTGGCCACTTAAGTATTGTCCGCCAAGCCGCCGCCATCTTCTCTGAACTAATTATTCTCTGCTCCGAAAACCCTAATAAAAGAGATGTCTGGTTTACCCCCGATGAATGTAGAACTCTTTGGGAAGCTTACCAGCTACCAAAAAATGTAAAAGTAATGACCCTCAAAGAGTTTAAAGAACTAGCGGTCAGCAAAACAAAAATTATTGTCATCAGGGGCTTAAGAAATGCCAATGATTGCGACCAGGAAAAAGAAGTAATGCTTTTTAACAAAGAGCAATTTGGAATTACAAAATATTTTTATATCTTTGGACCGAATAAATATAAAGATATTTCATCTTCTAGTGTCAGGCAACAAATAATGAATTTAGATTTAAAGAATCTAAACCATTCTGTCTCCCCCTTGATAATTTCAGCCTTGCTAAAAAAGTTCTTGTCAGCTAAAAATATTTTTATGGTAGTTGGTCGTCCGGGCTCAGGCAAATCAACCTTCTTAAAAATGTTAAGCCAAATTGATCCCAGTAATTATTGGATAAACACAGACCTGTTTAACCAACAATTAAAGCCACTACTGAGAGAAAAATTTGGCGAAGAAGATTTAATCAAGGTAGCCCTCAAAAGAGAGGCTGAGATGAAAAAAATAATTGCTAAATCTTGGTTTAATTTGCTCCGAGAATCACTACTTCAGGTTCCAATTGGATCCAATATCTTCGTTGAGATTGCCTACGGATTACAACCCGACAAATTAATGTTTCGTTTTGTCGGCGGAAGAATAATCTATATCGGCTGTGAAGACGAAAACGAAAATATTGAAAGAGTGATTAATCGAGGCACACCGGGGTTAACGGAATTTATAAAAAGAATTCCCGATCGAAAAGAAACAGAGAAAATAGCTAAGAAATATAACCTAAAGTCTAGCTATATTAATACTAATTGTTCTTTAGAAAGACTCCTTGAAAAAGCCAAAGAAATTAATAATTTAATCTCGGGAGGGCAGGAAAATGCTTACGATCTTTGAAAAAATCTTACTTGGTCATTTGATTGGAGACTATTTAATCCAATCAAAAAAAATGGCTCTGACAAAATCCATTAAGGGATTAAACGGACTAAAGTGGTGCTCAATCCACTGTCTGCTTTATACCCTAGCCGTTTGTCTGTTAACGGCAACAAGTGACCCGATAAAAATCAGCCTGATCTTTATGAGTCATTTTCCAATTGATCGTTGGTCACTAGCTAATAAATGGCTAAAAATGATCAGAGGGAGAAATCTCAAACTGGCAAGCGAAATAGATTTATCTTTTTCGGTTATAATTTATGTGGTAGTGGACAACACTATCCATATTCTACTAATGACTGCTATCTTCAAATACTTTTAAAGCTACCATCAAGGTAGCTTTTTTAATAAAAAAATAATTGAAATTATATTAGATCAAACTGGGCAGTTCTATCTCATCGCTAACAATTATTTCTGAAAGTCTTTCTCGCGGTATTATTCTAACTTTAATTTTTTTATCTCCTTGCTGATAAGCCTTAGCCAAGCGATGAATTCCATCTAAGATCAATAATCTGCCTTTATTCTCCAGGACATCGATCGGAAAACTTAAATCGGACTTCTCCACGTTTTTTTGCTCGTTTAATGTTCCCTCGGTCTTATTAATAACATCCCAAGGGGTTATCATCCATCGCTCTCCATTATCATCGGGCCACCAAGGAGCATCGAAATGCCAAGCCAAAACATCAATATCAATTTCAATAACTGGTAACTCCAAGGCCCAGATCTTTTCTTCCTCCCAATTTCCAAAATCCAAACCAATACCCTTCCAATCAAATTTTTTTGCCATAAATATTATTTAATAGGAGTCCCTTGATGAAAAAACATTTGCCAATCTTTTCCATCTTTTCTCCACAATGAGCTTCTTAAAGAGACCACAGCCTTTTTATCAATAACTCTTCTAGTTTTAAAAGTAGATAAAACAATATCTTCAGATAAAATTTTAACTTCAAAATTGCTCATAGTGTATTTAACCTTACCGGCCATTACTGGCAAGTCCTTAAGAGTCTTCTTTTTATTATAAACAGATCCTGAGCTCCCAAATTCAATAAAATCGTCTGCCAATATTTTATCAAGAAGATCAATTGATGATCTAACTTTAGTAGTTAGGAGAGATGACTCAAGTTGATATATTTTTTTATAAATATTCTTCATATACTTAATAACTTATTAGCGTAATATCTCCGACAATAATTCCGGAATAGAGCTAACCCCACTTCCAAAGTGACCATAATTATCAAATTGGATAAACTTAGCTGACAACCCAACGGAGTTCATCTCACCGGCAGAAAACGGCACCCAGACATCATCTTTGGAATGAAAAACTACAAAATCATCACAATGAGATTTAATTTTATTAAAATTATAACCAGCTTCAGTATAAAAGCCATAATTACTCTCACCAGAAATTGCCTTGTCTTCCGTGCGTCCAGAATTTGTAGAAACTAATATAACCCGCAGAACCTTAACACTCGCAGGCTGGTTTTCTAACCAACGCAAAACTGCGACTCCACCACGAGAATGACCGATAATTATAGTTTTTGAGTCTGGCTTAGTGTCATCAATTTCAGTGAGCCAATCAGCCAAGACCGGATCGGAGGAATTAGGTAGGATTGGAGCCAAAAAAATAGATCCTCTCTTTTCCATCTCCTCGCGTAACCATGGATACCACTTTTTACTGGGGTCAGTGTCCTTGCCATGTATTAATACTACTTTCATAATATACAAACAATTTTATTATTTAATTGCTACTAATATAATTATCTAAAAAATACTCAATAGCCTTATCTACTTCCTTAATTGCTGTCTGAGACAACCGATAATCATGAATGGAATCTACTTCCTTTATCATCTTTGGCTCTGACAATGCACCATAAATTGTCCTAACCTTTTCTTCTGAAGTAAACTTGTCATTTGTTCCATAGATCAACAACTTTGGCCCCTGAAACGACTTAAGACTTGAAACGGGATCATATTGCTCTGCATCTTTCCAATAAGAGAGGGGCAGAATAAACTTCCTTTGCTCGGAGGTCTTAAAACTTCCCGGTGAAATATCACGATAGAAGATATCAAAGCCCTGCTTTTTCGCTTCTTCGCTTGGCAAAGTAGGATTACCATAACTAGCCATGATAAGAATAACACCTTCAACGGAAGGATTAGAGCTGGCGAGCATCGACACCGCACCTCCACGACTATGGCCCAATAATAAGGTCGGGCGGTTACCAAAATATTTAATTAACTCTTCAATCGCCTTGATGTAATTAGTGGTTGTGCAGATATCTGTCTCCCCGGGACTATCCCAGGTTCCGGGCGGATCAAAGGCGACAGCCAAAAAACCTTTTCTTGATAAAATTTCAAGGTGACTTAAAAAATTAGCATAATCTTTAGTATCTAAACGACCAGGGATAAGCAGGGCTAAATGTTTTGCATTTTTATCCCCCTGGCTGATCGTTGCCAGTTCAAATGATTTTGTTTTAATTAAATTCATATTAAGCCTTAAAAACGCACAATACTATTAATAGCCAAAACAAAACCAGCGCCCAAAAGACAGCCGGCCATCTTGCCCACTGCCGACTTAAGCATTGTTCGTTCTTCGGGAACCAACCTTGATCTTAACTTTTCAGCCATATGCCCCTCAAATATACCGGCAATACCGTCGGTAATAGCATTGCCGACCACTCCGCCAATAATAGCACCGGTTACACCAGCGAAATGACCACCGAAAATAGCTAAAACAGCAAGTATTCCATTATCAATTAAGCCAAAAAATATATCCGGCAAAACAGACTTTAAATTAATCTTAAATGGAAGCAGGGAAACTAAGCAGAGTAAGGCCAGAATAATCAGCACTACTCCCATCCATTGATTATTCTCGACAAAAGAAATACTGACCGCAGCAATAACCACACAGAGGGTCAAAATGTTTAAAACCGATAAAATAAATTTTTTTCGCATAAAGTTTTATATATTTTATAATTAACCTAACTTTAATTCTAATCTTTAGTTTTATTATTCATATTTATTAGTCGACAACCGCTTTATCTCATCATCCAAAAACATAAGAACCTCTCTTTTTAATATTTTTCTCAACTTATTAAATCGCTCGTAAGGAATAAGTGGATTTAAATCTTGACTTAGAATAGTCTCGGTAACGTGCTCACTTATAAATTCGGACAACTTCTTAAAAAAATCAATTAAATTTAAACCCGTTCTCTCGCTGATAACATCCTTATTGTAGCTATAACTATTCAAAAAGAAATGATGGATATCATAAACATCACGGCCAGCGATTGAATCATTACGCTCAAAACGATCAATTGTTGCCACTAACTTATTAGCAAACATCGTCGAAACATTTTGACAAATAACAATTCGATCAATATCAACAAGCCTAATCGGTTCATAAATATTAGCTTTAGGTGGCGGGAAGCTAATATCTATCTTTAAAGTGTTACGACCGAAAGTGTCTTTATTTGGATATTTTAAGAAAAATTGTGGCACTTTTATGCTAGCATCTTTTATTTCTAAGCCTAAATCCTTAAAAATTTTCTCAAGCTCATGTCTGACTTTTACTAAATCTTTCTGATCACCAACATAATCAAAATCTAAATCAACCGAAAACCGATCTAAGAGTCCAGCCATTGCCGCACAAGTTCCTCCTTTAAAATACAGACCATGCAAATTATCATTATCAACAATAGCAATCAAAACTCGATAAAGCCAAGCCTTGTGAACCGCATCTTGAGAATTCAAAGTAATCATAAACTTTTATTTATTATAAACAGCCGCCTGGATTCTTTTAACCTCTGGCCAATTAATTGCACTCGGGTTATCAAAATGATATTTAGGATTAAAATATAAAATATCAGCGACTGCTCGCTCAGGTGTTGCCAAATTAAACTTCCCAGTTTTATCTATACCAATATCATTATACAAAAATCCATCTTTAAGTTGGCGACAATAATATTTATAATTTCCTATTTTAAAACGTTTAGTCTTTTGTCCTATAAAAGTAAAATAATCAACCTGCTGAAAAATAATTCCCTGTTTCACTAAAATTGTCTCGCCACTTAGATAGCAATAGCTATTTATCGCTTGCGCTCCCAATAATAATGGGTCTAGTTCTACTACCGGCTTGATAGAATAAAGTCCTCGATATAGTCGATAAATTAAACCTCTCTCGATGTAACGCTTTAAGCTGGTTGAAAGAGTATTGCGATTACTAACACCCCAAATTCGAGCTAAATCATCTATATGAAAAATGGGCATAGCTAACTTAGCAATTGATAGAAACCTATTTTGCTTAATATTAGCTAATTTTACATCTTTTTGATTATCTATACTGTACATATATGTACATTATAATATAACAATAATATGCTGTCAAGACACAATAAATCTACTGTATTAACGTTATAAAATAAAAAAGGGACCTAGTTATTACTAGAGCCCCTTAAAATAATGAATATTAAAAATATTTTTTATTTAACTAAGGCAAAAATTATTATTTAATCCTTTTTCCTTAAATATTCTTCTAGAGTGATAACGTGACTGCATATTCCATATTTTTCAAAAAAGTCACATTCACAAATAAGTTTAGAATCAATATTTTTTAAGTGTCTCAAGCCGTGATCAGTCCTAATTGTGGCCTGGTCGTTATTAATAGAAATTCTAGAAGGATCACTAATGTATTTTTTAGCTTTTAATATTTTGCCAATTAATGCCCTAACATAACCTTCCGTCTCGTTTCTGTTTTCTTCAGAGATTTCAATTATTATTATATCTTTTCTGTCTCGGAGCTTGTTGGTAAAGTCATTATTAAATACCTTTGATAAAGTAGCCAAAACAATATTATCGGAATCAAAATAATCAACAACTAATTGTCTGAATTTATCTGATGGCAATTGCATTTGTCCAATTTCATCGATAAATAATAAATTATTATAATCAAATTTATTGATCTCGGGAAGAATAAGCTCTAAATTTTCTAAATTAACAAAATATTTTGAAACCTGAAAATCAGTAGAAAAGTTAACGCTGGCTATAACCGATTTTTTACCAGCAGATGTTTCGACACAAAATCCAGTTCTTTGTCCTTGCTCTAAAATTTCATTTGTTACCATGCCAACTTTGTCTTGGTGCTCAGAGATAATCCTATTTAACAAGGTCGACTTACCACTTTTAGGTAATCCCGTTAGTATTATGTTATTTCTCATATCTATATGTTTTTAATTTACAATTTTATTTTATATACAGTCCTCGTCACCGTTAACGAGTTTTATAAAAGCATCCTACATCTTTTATTATATTTCGTAAAGACACCTCAGTCGCCTGATAACAGAAAATCTTAGCGGGCCACCTCGGACTGGAACCATAATTTTAGCAAGCCCAGTATGGTTTTTCAGTAATTTTTTAAGACTTTAATAAATAAGATCTTCGTACGCTATATAAATTGAATTAATCTGTTGAGGTTAAAAAATGTTTTTTCATTAATTCATCCCACTTAGACTGTATTTTTTGACGTATTTCGTTGTCAGGATTTTGAAGCCCATTAGTGAACCAGAGTTTCAAATTATAAAAACCATCTCTTTCTATACCATGCCTTTCAAAAGATGATTTTTTAAATGATATTCTAGCTCCATCCAGACCATCACTAATAACTGGAATTCCTGCTTCAGCTGTTTCTTTAAAAAAATATTCTTTATTAAAATTGCTTTCTCTCACATTAAGCCCCAAATCTTTTAAGCAGCCTTGAAATTCAGAAATTAAATTCCACACATCTTCCAAAGAATGCTTTATTATTTCCTGATTGTTTTTTGATTGATATTCAAATAATTTTTTCATAATTATTGATTAATAACAAATTACATACTTCGTGCTAGAACGATGTTGTGGAGAGGGGGGACGTAGTTGAAATGGTAATATAAGTATTTTATTCCAACAAACCATCCTTGATGACTCCAGCAATCGTATTAAGTTTATCGCGAGAAGAAGCGGGTAAATTATCTGCAGTAAAAATAATCCTTCCATCTTCAATTTTAGCCATTTTACCAGCAGTAATATCATCTTCATGATGTTGCGGCACTACAACCATATGAGCATGAGGAACACCATAACCATGAACCACTAAACCCATTCTGTCTGGGTGCAATTTTTCTTTTATAACTTTAGAAATTTGATGTGATTTTAAAAATATCTTTACTGCTAATTCATCCGGGATATCAGAAAAATGATCAATATGTTTTTTAGGAATAACGAGCAATTGGCCATCACGAACAGGGTGAAGGTCCAAAAAAGCCAAGATTTGATCATCTTCATAAACCTTACTCGACTCAACTTCACCAGTAATAATTCGGCAGAAAATACAACTCATATAATTTAAACTATAAATAAAATATCACAAGCTTATTATACCATACCGTTCCAAGGTGATAAATTCCCTATCAAAAATAGCCATAAATAGGGCTATTTTTTAATCAGCGGAGAGGGGGGGATTCGAACCCCCGAGGCCTTGCGGCCCACCGCTTTTCGAGAGCGGCACTTTCAACCACTCAGACACCTCTCCAAGCAAAAAACTAATTAAACTTATTCTTTAATTTTCTAACTTCTTCCTCGGTTAAATACTCCCACTTCCCCTCCTCCAATATTCCAAGCTTGATACCTGAAATTTCAACTCTAATTAAATCAGAGACCTTCATTCCAGCAGCTTCAAACATTCTTCGAATCTGTCTTTTCTTGCCCTGAGTAAGAGTCATCAAAAATCTGTTGTTATCCAGATAAGTTACGTCTTTAGAAAAAACAACGCCATCATCATCACCAATATCAACCCCTTTCTTGAATTTAGCAATCATAGCACTAGCCTGAACGTCTGACAGATTATCACCATCAGGAGTCTTTACCAAAACCTTGTAGACTTTTTCTGATTCATATTTAGGATGGGAAATCTGTTGTGACAATTCACCGTCATTGGTCAAAATTAATAGTCCTCGACTATTTTTATCCAACCGACCAACGATAAACAATCTGGTTGCTTCAACTCCCTCTAAAAGATCAAAGACATTCTTTTCTTCCTTAAAGTCTCTGGTAGTACAAACATAATCACGGGGCTTGTTGAGCTTGATATAGACGTTCTTCAATTTTCCTCCAATTCTATTTTTTCCAACTAGCACAACGTCTTCATCGCTAACCCTCTGACCTAACTCAGCTATTTTTCCATTAACCTTTACTTCATGGGATCTAATTAATGCTTCTGCTTGGCGCCTTGAACAATATCCGCTATCAGCAATATATTTTTGTAAAACAATATTCATAATTATATGTGGCATCTTATTAGAGCTACCAAACAAGAATCGCCAGCACTTAAAACGACTTTTTTTATTCGATCTTCCCAAGACTCAGTTGATGATCCAAGATGAGACTCCTCACTATCAATCCACTCTAACTCAGGAGTCAAAACCGCCTGAGGAACACATTCAACCTCCAACAAATTATCTAAAAAATCAGAAGGAGTGATAATATCATCAATTTCCCAGGCATCTAACTTGGCGGAAAGATTTTCTTTTTCGCCTTCTAAAAACTCAGTATTGAATTTCAATAAAGGTTTCTCTAATTTCTTGGAAACAGCCAAAATGAAGTTGGGCTTAGCCTCACTTAGAAAATCCATAACCCTTTCAGTCTCTTCCTCATCAAAACGAATTAGAGCTGCTAAAATATAATGCATAATTTTATTCTTTATGATTATAATTAATCAGAAAAATACCCAGGAAGGCTATAAGGGACCAGAATAGAAGCGACAAATCATTCTTGAAATAAGGTACGTCCACTAAACCGTGGACTAAAGTAGCAATCATGGCCGATCCTAGTCCCAAAACAACAAAATTAATGTTTCCCTTCTTTTTTTCTTGAACAAATAACTTAACTGATTGGTATAGATATTTAATTATAATCCAAATAAAAACTAACATCCCCAAGAGCCCTAACTCGATCCAAAAATTCAAGAAAATATTATGGGGATACATATAAATCTCAGTTGGTTGCCAGACCTGAGCGCGATAGACAGCGCTAGTTCTAACTTTTTCTAACCAATTGGGGTCATCATTCTTAACAAATATACCCTCTTGATGAAAAGGAGCTATTGATTCTTGATAATGCGACAAACCAACCCCCAATATCCAATTATTATCAGCCACTAGAAGCTTCTTAGTCTCTACCCATTGCTGTCTTCTAATCTGTCCCGACAAATCAGTCAAGGTTATTTTGTGTCTCGCGTAATCAAGTGCCTTGGGGACAGAGACGATAATTATTAGTCCTACCACTAAAGTAATAATGGTTATCCGTCGCATTTTTTTGTTGACCAATAGACCATAGAAAATGACGGCAGCCAGAACTCCAACTAGCGCTCCTTCGGACCTAGCAAAATAAATAGAAAGCAATGATAAAACAATTGTTAAACTAATAATTATTATTTCCCAAATTTTTTTCCAGTTAAAACTAACTGATAATTTCTGATGTAGAAAAGAACTGAGGATAACAATAATCGGAGCTAAATACAATCCAACTGCATTAGGATAACCAAAAAAGGAAACAGAACGACGGGTGGCTTCATTCGCCCAAAATTCATTAAAGATAAACTGACCAGTTATTTTTTGATAAACAGCCAAGAGAGAGACCGCTAGAGCCGAGACGAGCATCGGCCAAATAATTTTTTCAACAAATCTTTTGTCTCGACCCAAAATGTTTATAATCAGAATAAAGAAAATAATCGGTTCAAAAAAATAAGCCTTGAATATTCCCAAAGCACTAGAACTTAATGAAGCAACAAAGACAGAACTATAAGACACCAGTAAAAGCGCTATCATTTCCCATTTGAAAGGATAAGGCAGTCGATCTTTTTTATTAAATAACTTCTTTCTAATATCAAAAATCCAAGAGAAAAACAAAAGCAGAATCATCAGCTCTAACAAAGTAGCCGGAACACCAAAAACGCTAAACCTAATTAGATAGGACGGCAAAGCAGCAATAATCAGCATCAGCGCCCAACTAGGTCTAATTCTGGCTAGAACAAAATAAAGAATCGCGTAAATTAGGACTAAAAGATTAAACATATAATCTAATTATAACATCTTTATTCTATTAACGAAAAGACGAGGACTTCCCCGTCTTTTCAATCTCAGAACTTTAATTAAAAAATTTAAGCCCGCTCCACATACTCGCCAGTATCGGTATTAATAATGATAGTTTCTCCTTCTTCAATAAAAACAGGGACATTAATTTTAGCGCCAGTTTCCAGCTCAGCTACCTTGGTAACGCTGCCGACAGAATTTCCTTTAATCGCCGGAGGAGCACTAATGACCTTAAAAGTCATCTTGATTGGTAAGCTGATTGAAACAGGACGATCGTTAAAATATAAAACATCAACATCAATTCCCTCTTTCAAGTATTGAATTTTTTCTCCAATCTCCTCAGTTGGTAAAGTAAATTGTTCATAGCTCTCATTATCCATAAAGTTAGCACCACTGGCATCACTATAAAGATAATTAGCTTTTTTAGTTTGAGTTTGAGCTTCTTCGGCCTTATCATTACCTTGAAAAGTCCGCTCTAAAACATTACCATTAACCAGATTTTTCATCTTAACTTTTAAAACGGCGCCACCGCGGCCCATCTTATGATGATCAGTTTTAATAACAACAAATGGTTCGTTATTAATGCTCAAAACTTTACCGAGTTTTATTTCGTTCATGCTCAACATAGGCGTGAAAGTTAATTTTATTTGTGAGTGAAGGCTAATAAAGCCATTTTACGAGAACGCTTAATAGCAATAGTTAACTTTCTTTGATGCCAAGCGCAGGTTCCGGTTCGACCGGCAGCAATAATTTTTTGATAAAAATTAATGAAGCGACGTAAAGACTTAGTATCTTTATAGTCCGGTTCGATGTTATTAACACAAAAATAGCATTCTTTAGCTTTTTTAGTGATATTGTTGTTTTGATTGTTGTTCATAATTTTAATTAAAGTTCCAGATATTAAATATATTTTTAAATTAGGGATTAAAAAGGAATGTTCTCAATTTTAATTTCCTCTTCTGATGATGCTTCTCCTTCGCTCATAACTGCTTCTTCAAAATTTTCAGTCTGAGATGGAGTAGCGCCTCCTTCGCCTGGACGATTCAAGATTTGCATAGTATCAGCTACTACTTCAGTACGATATTTTTTAGCACCATCTTGTCCGACCCAGTCACGAGTTTGAAGTCTTCCTTCTAAATAGATTTTAGATCCTTTATGTAAGTATTGACCACAAATATCAGCTAATTTTCTCCAAGCAACAATATTATGAAATTCTGCTTTAGATTGTTTTTGACCTGATTGGTCAGTCCAATTCATATTAGTAGCAACTGAGAAAGAGGCGACATTCTGTCCTGAAGGAGTAGTTCTAATTTCAGGATCCTTAGTTAGATTACCAATTAACATTACTTTGTTTAAACTCATATTTTTAGATAAGGAAAAAATTCCTTGTTTTTAATTATAACAAGTCATCGGCATTTAGAATGCCTTCTAATTTTTCATCGAGACTATCAATATCAGCCTTGGCTTTGCCGGACTTGGTTGTTTTAGGTTTAGCTTCTTTTTCTTTTTCTTCTTTCTTTATTTCTTGGCTCTTCTTTTCTTTTTCCTTTTCAGCTTGCTTCTTATCAATCTTAGCTTTAATCTTTTCTTCTTTCTTTAATTGTTCATCGCTCTTTAACTTCTTAGCAACAATAATAAAGCGTAAGATTTCGTTATCCAAGCGTAATTTTTCATCCAATTTAGCCAATTCTTTCCCTTCTAGGTCAAATTCAAACAATTGATAATAACCGTAAGCTTCGTGTTTAATAGGATAGGCTAACTTTTTTTTGCCCCAATATTCACTTAGAGTAATTTTGCCATCACTCTCAGTCATTAATTTTTCTACCTTGGCAATACAAGTTTTAGCTTCATCCTCGGTAAAGCGATTTGATACAACAAACAGGATCTCATAATGTGCAGCTCCTGATGGTTTGGTCTTTGACATAGTAATTATAACAAGTTAGGATTCAAGCGACCTTAAAGTCTCGCTAAATCTTTTCTTGATTATTAATAAATATTTTTATAAAATAAAAACCTCGGTATCAAAATAGCGAGGCTGTCTTGAATACCTTTAATCTCAACTCATTTGGTTGAAATTATCCTGAAATAATCCAGGACATGGGAAAGGTTCTAATTGTCTAATTAATTTATCAGATCTCTCAAAAAAAATCAAGCCCCAGAGAAATTAGCCATTTTCAACTTTTTAGCTTATAATAATAAACATATGAAATACTTTTTTGCCTTAGGAAACCATCCCTCACTCTCGGCTGCTGAAATTTTAGCCTTTTTTCCCCAAAATACTGGAAAGATGGGCCAAAACGGCATCTTTATCTTAGAATCAGACGACCAAATTAACGCCACTAAAACCATTAAGGCTTTGGGTGGAACTATTAAGATTGGCAAGATCCTCTTTGACGCTAAAAATAACGAAATCCCTAAAGCTTGCCTCGACTTAGCCCTAGAAAGCGCGCCTAATTTCTCCGGAAAATTCCATTTTGGCTTTTCTAATTATGCCAATGCCCCAATCGACACCAGAAAACTAGGAATGACTATCAAAACTGTTCTTAGAGACAACGGGCATTCTTGTCGTTGGGTAATGGGAAAAGAGCAAGTTCTTTCCAGTGTGATTGTCGAACAGAATTATTTATTAGACAAAGGAATAGAGATTGTCTTTATCCGAGATACTGACGGGAAACTAATGATTGGACAAACATTAGCCGTTCAACCCTTTAAAGAATTGTCTTTTAGAGACTATGGTCGCCCAACCAGAGACGATGAATCAGGAATGTTGCCACCAAAATTAGCCCAAATTATGATTAATCTTTCACAAAATGGCCAAAAAGACTTGATTTTAGACCCTTTTTGCGGATCAGGAACAATTCTATCTGAAGCACTCTTAATGGGCTATCAATCAGTTATTGGAACTGATATTTCCGCCAAGGCAATCTCTGATACCAAGGAAAATGTAGAATGGATTAAAAATAAGTTTAATATTACTGGCGTTAAGGTAGATACTAAGGTGATATCAGCCACGGAAATAGATAAATATATAAAACTCCAATCAGTCGCCGCTATTGTCACTGAACCTTATCTAGGACCACAAAGAGGCAGCCATGAAGTCAGAAGAACTATCGCTGAATTAGAGAGTCTCTATAGCCAGGCCCTAAAAGCCTTTACTAAAATAATTAAACCTCATTCCAGAGTGGTAATGATTTGGCCAGTATTCTCAGTTACCGAACAAAATAAAAGAAAATTCATCTATATTAATCCCCAATATCCCGATTGGAAAATAATTGAAGAGGGTAACACTCAAAGGAAAACCTGGCTCTACGGCCGAGAAGGACAAAAGGTCTGGCGGGAAATAGTGGTATTAAAACTAAAAAAAGCCTAGAAATAGGCTTTTTTTATATTCTTCCAATATTAATTAAATAATTCCCACATTCTCCTTAACTTTTTTAATCGTCTCCTGGGCCAAAACCTTAGCGCAAGTAGCTCCGTCCTCTAAAGCCTTTTGGACCTCTTTATCGCTAATACTATTATATTTGGCTTGAAAATCAGTTAAAAACTTAACCACCACCTCAGCCAAGCCTTTCTTAAAGTCACCATAGCCCTTACCAGAGTACATCTTTTTTAGGTCCTTATAACTCTCACCAGTCAACAAGGAATAGATAGTCATTAAATTAGAAACGGCTGGCTTTTCGTTTAGGTCATACTTAATTTCACTACCAGAATCGGTCACGGCCCGCATTACTTTTTTTCGAGCTATCTCTGGATCATCATTTAAAAATATACAGCCAGCATCACTATCAGCACTCTTACTCATCTTATTATCTGGATTAGTCAAACTCATAATTCGGGCTCCCTGCTTACGGATCATCGCTTCTGGCAACTTGAAAGTCGGGGCATAGTCGTGGTTAAAACGCTTGGCTAGGTCACGGCAAAGCTCAACGTGTTGAACCTGATCATCTCCAACCGGAACAACATCAGTATTATAGAGAAGAATATCAGCGGCCATTAGAACCGGATAATTAAATAAACCAGCTGAAACATTCTCCCCTTTATTTTTAGCCTTATCCTTAAATTGAGTCATATTGTTAAGATCGGACATTCGAGTGCTAGTGCAATTTAAAATCCAAGCTAATTCAGTATGCTCTGAAACATCTGATTGCAAAAAGATATTTGACCTCTGAGGATCAATACCACTAGCTAAATAAACCTTAACAATTTCCTTGGTTCTCTTTTTAAGGGTCTCAGGATCTTGATAAACTGTGATGGCGTGATAATTTACGACACAAAAAAGACACTCATAATTATCCTGAAGTCCAACCCATTGAGAGATAGCCCCTAAATAATTGCCTAAATGTAAATCACCGCTCGGTTTAATCCCGGAAAAAATAATTTTCTTATTATTCATAATATTACTAAATTTGTTTTTATTGCCTTTTTATTGTAATATAATTATAGTAAAAAGACAAATTAAGACGGGCTGTAGTATAGTGGTAGTACGCGTGCATGGGGTGCATGTAGTCCCGGTTCGATTCCGAGCAGCCCGACATATGATTACAAAAAAACCAGAGATTCGCCAATCTCTTATCTCTAATAAGTCGGTTATTATTGCTCCAAATAGAGCAATGAGACCAAACGATATCAAAAACAAGCCTAAGCTGGGTTGTCCTTTTTGCAAAAAAAATGTTAATCAAAAAAATGTCGTTGACAAGATTAAAATAAACGACGATGAAATTACCTGCCTCAAGAATATTTTTCCAGCCGTCTCCCTCAACAACAAAAAAGCCTACGGCACCCAAGAAGTAATAATTGAAACTCAAAACCATCAAAATGATCTATCTCATTTCTCTCTTGAACATTTTGTCTCTCTTCTAGAAATGTACACCAGAAGAACCAAGGCTATTGCTAAAAATAAAAAGATAGACTATATTCTCTGTTTTAAGAATCAAGGACTAGAGGCCGGGGCCTCTCTAGCTCACGCTCATTCGCAGATTTTTGCAACTGGAATTATTCCAGGAGACCTAAAAGAAGAAAAGAGATTAGCACTAGAATATAGACTAGAGCATAATCGTTGCGCCTACTGCGATATTATTAAAAAAGAGATGAAGTCAAAAAGAAAAATATACTCCGACAAATATGTAGCCGCCTTTGCCCCTGACGCCAGCCAGTTTCATTATGAGGCCTGGATTATGACCAAAAGACATGTTGATAATATTGTTGACTTAACTCTAGATGAAAAAAAATCAATCGCTAAAGTTTTAAAACAACTAGCATTAAAAATGTCGAGTCTAAATCTTTCCTTCAACTATTTTTTACATAATGTAATTTCCGACAAACAACAGCATTTTTATATCAAGATTCAGCCTCGAGACAGTGTCTGGGCCGGAATCGAGTTAGGCTCAGGATTAATAATCAATTCTGTCTCCCCGGAAGATGCCGCCAAATATTATCGATCATAAATAATAAATAATAATATGCCAATAAAATACATCCGAAATTCTTCCTGGCAAGCAAACCGAGAAAAGCCAACCAGAAGAAGAATAGTTATCAACCGAAAGTCATCCAAAGATGATAGTTTTTGGAGTAAATTTTTTAGAAAAAATAAAATCATTAAGGGCTTAATAATTCTAGCTCTAGTTGGAATCTTGTCCCTGGCTATCTTAATTTTTTTCCTTTCCCGCGACCTTCCTAATCCAAACCAATTAATTCAAAGAGAGGTGGCTCAAAGCACTAAAATTTATGATCGCACCGGAGAAAACATTCTCTACGAGATTCATGGTGATCAAAAGAGAACTCTAGTTTCCCTAACTGATATTCCCAATAATGTGAAGAATGCTACTATTGCCATTGAAGATAAAAACTTTTATAAACACGGAGGTATTAGCGTTTGGGCTATGTTAAGAACAATGGTTACCAATGTTATCTATGGCAAAAGTGCTGGTGGATCAACCCTAACCCAACAATTTGTTAAGAATGCCATTTTAAGTAATGAAAAAACCATCACCAGAAAAATAAAAGAAATAATTCTAGCCCAAAGAATTGAAAAGAAATTTAGTAAGGACGAAATTTTACAGATGTATTTAAATGAAATCCCTTATGGCTCCAATGCTTATGGAGTTGAGGCTGCCGCTCGAAAATACTTTGGCAAATCAGTTAAAGATATTAATTTGGCAGAAGCTGCCGTTTTAGCCGCCCTACCACAATCTCCTAGTCGCTACTCTCCATACGGCGCTAACAAGGACTTACTATTATCCCGACAACAATACATTTTAGACATCATGCAAGAACAAAAATATATCAGTGAAACCGAGAGAGACGATGCTAAAAAAACGGAATTAAAGTTTGCGGCACCCGAAAACAACATTACCGCTCCTCACTTTATTATGTATATCAAAGAAATATTGGCAGAAAAATATGGCGAAAAGACTATTGAGCAAGGTGGTCTAAAAATATATACCACTCTCGATTTATACAAACAAAAGATAGCCGAAGAAGTTGTCAAAACAAAAAGTGAAAACTATCCTAAAAAATATAATGCCAATAATGCGGCTTTAGTTTCCATTGATCCCAAGACCGGACAAGTTTTGGCTATGGTGGGCTCAAGAGATTACTTCAACGATGAGATTGATGGGCAAGTTAATATTGCCACCAGTCTAAGACAACCAGGTTCATCCATCAAGCCACTAGTTTATGCTACCTTATTTAATAAAGGCTATACCCCCAATACTATTCTTTATGACGTTATTACCAATTTTGCAGCTGGTGGCCAAGCCTATGAACCACATAATTATAATGGCAAAGAATATGGCCCAGTTTCTATTCGCCAAGCTTTAGCTGGCTCTTTGAATATTCCAGCGGTCAAAGCTATTTATCTGGCCGGAATCAAAAACGTTATTACTCTCGCCCAAGATATGGGATATACCACCTTAACTGATCCAGATAGATATGGACTTTCTCTAGTTCTGGGCGGCGGAGAAATAAAAATGGTTGAGCATGTTAATGCCTTTAGTGCTTTTGCTCGAGAAGGAGAATTTAATCCAGTCAGTGTTATTCTAAAAATAGAAGACAAGGACGGAAAAGTATTGGAAGAATATAAACAAAAACAAAAGACAGTTTTAAGCTCACAGGTAGCCCGAGAAATAAATAGCATTCTAAGCGATAATGATGCTCGAACCTTTATCTTTGGAGCAAAAAATTATCTAACCTTGCCCGACAGACCTGTCGCTGCTAAAACCGGAACCACAAATAATTACAAAGATGCCTGGACCATTGGCTATACCCCGTCCCTCGTAACTGGTGTCTGGGTGGGAAATAATGATAGCAAGGAAATGAATCAGGGTGCTGATGGCAGTGTTGTTGCCGCTCCAATCTGGAATGACTTTATGAAACAAGTTTTAACCGGAACTCCAGTTGAACAATTTAAGTCTCCCGATGACACAAAAACCGGCAAGGCCATTATTGACGGCAATACCAATATCGGCCGAGTGATAAAGATTAATAAAGAAACTGGTTTGCTCGCAACCTCCAGCACTCCACCAGAATTAATTGAAGAAAAAACTTTTAGCGAACCGCACGCCATTCTCTACTACGTTAATAAGGAAGATCCTTTGGGCCCCGCACCTAGCGATCCAACAGCCGACCCCCAATTCAATTTATGGGAATCAAGGATAATAGAATGGGCCAAAAAGAACGGACTA
>JBAYNC010000003.1:0-25632 GCA_041679025.1 Patescibacteria group bacterium | reverse complement strand
GCCTGGTTAAACATATCCATTTCTGGCTGGAAGTCCTTATATTTTTCTGGCATTACCTCACCACCAATAATAATATTTTCCTCACCAATCATTTTAGAAGGAGTAACATCTAATGTAATATTGGTAAAAGGAGTTTGAAAACCAACCCGAGTCGGAACATTAACATTAAAAACAAATTCCTGGATGCATTGCTTGGCTTCCTTAAAATTCAACTTATCATAACGAATAAAGGGAGCTAAATAGGTATCAAAATTAGCAAAAGCTTGAGCTCCAGCAGCCTCACCTTGCATAGTATAGAAAAAATTAACCACCTGACCAAGAGCTGTTCTAAAATGTTTTGGGGCCTTACTTTGAGTTTTTTCCTCTACTCCGCCAAATCCCCTCATTAACAAGTCCTTTAAATCCCAACCGCAACAGTATGGAGCCAAAAGGCCAAGATCATGAATATGAAAATCACCGTTAACATGAGCATCGCGAATATTAGCTGGATACATCTTATTCAACCAATATTTAGCTGAAATAGCTGAAGCTAAATAATTGTTTAAGCCTTGAACTGAAAAGCTCATATTGCTATTTTCCTTCAGACGCCAGTCAGCTCGACCCAAATAACTTTCCATTAATTTTTCTTCATTACTAGTGCCAGTAATATCACGCAATTGACGATGTTGATCACGATATAAAATATAAGATTTAGCCATCTTAATCTGGCGATTGATAATCAGGGTTTCTTCTACTATATCCTGGATCTCTTCCACGGCCGGAATACTGTGATAATGAAACTTCTTACTAATCCGTTGCAAGACTTCTTCCGTCAACTTATTAGCTAATTTTTCTGGGTGCTCCAAGCCAACGGCCTCAGCTGCCTTAAAAATAGCCTCAGTAATTTTAGTTTGATCAAAGTCAGCGATTTCGCCTGATCTCTTGATAATTTTAGTAATCATCTCTTTTGTAGGGCTCATAAAGATATAAATAATGATTTATAGTAATTTATTTTTGATTATTTTTTTCCACCTAGGAGCTTATTCAACTCTCTTTTAAACTCTTGCACATTTTTGAAAGACTCATAAACAGAGGCGTAACGAATATAGGCAATCTGATCAACTTTCTTTAAATTTTTCATTACGATCTTCCCGACATCTTGGGAACTAACTTCGTTAGTTCTTAAAGCCTGGATGTCACGCTCAATCATGTGAATCAATTTTTTAAATTTATCGTCACTAATTCGTTTTTCACTAGCCTTCTTTAATCCAGAAACAAGCTTATCTCGACTATAGGCCTCACGCCGGCCATCTCGCTTAATCAAAGAAACATCTAAAATTTCTAATTCTTCATAAGTTGAAAAACGAAAAGCACATTTTAAGCATTCGCGACGACGACGAATAGACAAGCCGTCAGTGGCCACGCGGGAATCTAAAACCTTAGTGTCGGGATGATAGCAAATAGGACATTTCATAAAGATTTTTTATTTGCAAAGACTATAATTAAAAGCTTTTTAAACTATTTTACAAATTTTACTAAATATGTTGATTTTACTACATCTAGTGGACCAACATAATAACCAACCACAACATATTGTATAATAATTATTATAGCAAAAAAAATAAAGAGCGACAACGCTCTATATTTTCTCTAATTTTAGGCCTCTTTTTAAAGTTTAAAAGGTTATCCACAAGGCTCTTTATTTTACCGGATATTTAATATTAATTTTTAGTATTTCAAAACAAAAAAAAACAGCCCTCGATTGGACTGTCTTTAGATTTAAATAATTTTACATCATCTTCTTCCGAATAAACGCTGGGACACTCAATTCTTCATCTTCATCATCATCAGTCTTTTTTGATTGTGGCTTGATTATCGGTTTAGGGAGTGGCTTAGGCTCGGGATCTTTTTCCTTTTTTTCAAACCAAGAAAAATTTAAATTAGGTGCTTTGCTTTCTTTAACCTCCTCTTCTTTTTTCTCTTCTATCTTTTCTCGTTCATCATTTCTTCTTGTAAAATCATTAGAGGAATAAGTCTTAGTTTTAGGCTCAATCGATGAAAAATCATTAGCTGGAGCACCCTTATCACTGAATCCGGTCGCCACAATAGTCACTTTTAATTCATCCTTGAGGCGCTCGTCAATGACAGCTCCAAAAATAATCTTAGCATCTTCATCGGCCAAAGAATTAATAATCCGAGCTGCTTCTGAGACCTCCATCATACTTAAATCAGAGCCACCAGTGATAGTAAAGACAATACCTTTAGCGCCATTAATAGAAGTTTCTAATAAATTGGAATTAACTGCAGAACGAACGGCCTCCTCAGCTTTATTTTCACCTCTAGCTTGACCAATACCCATCAAGGCTGATCCGGTGTTAGCCATAATCGCCCTAACATCATTGAAGTCAGCATTAACAATACCAGGGACAGTAATAATTTCGGCAATACCTTGAACGCCTTGGCGTAAAATATTATCAGCGACAACAAAGGCATCAAGAAGCGACGTTTTTTTATCAATAATAGTTAATAATTTTTCATTGGCGACAGTAATAATAGTATCAACCTGAGCTGATAAATCATCATAACCACGATCAGCGATTCGCTTTCTCTGACCACCTTCAAAAGAAAAAGGCTTAGTAACAACAGCAATAGTTAAAGCTCCTAAATCTTTAGCAATTTCAGCAATTAAAGGAGCAGCTCCAGTCCCAGTTCCGCCACCCAAACCACAAGTAATAAAAACCATATCAGAGCCTTTTAACAAGTCCCTAATCTCAGATTGTGATTCTTCGGCTGCCTGACGACCCAAGTCGGGGTTCATACCGGCCCCAAGGCCTCTGGTAACAGTTTTGCCAATATGTAACTTAATATCAGCCTTATTATTATGTAAAGCTTGGACATCAGTATTAATAGCAATGAATTCAACACCTTGAATGCCCTCTTCCACCATCCGATTAACGGCATTGCCGCCGGCACCGCCGACACCAACCACTTTAATCTTGGCAAAAGTTTCGGCTATTGGTTTAACTTCTGGCATATATATCTTGATTAATAATTATTTAATATCACCACCATCTTATCTTAATAAAATAAAAAATTCAAATTTACTGAGGCATCATTTTGCCAATAAATCCTTTGACCTTACTAAAAGCGCTACTTAAATTCTTTTTAAAATGATTAGGCGCTAGACTCGGAGAAGAATGTCCGCCCCAAGCTACCAAACCTAATGCTGTCAAAAATTCTGGGTTACGAGCCTTGTCAATCGCAATCTTCACATTTTTAGCCTCACCCAAAGAAACTGGCAAACGTAATTTACGCTTAGCTGTTTCAGTGATCCCCTGAAGTAGCGATCCGCCACCAACTAAAACGGCGCCGGCTGGCAACATTCCAGAACGATCAATTTTTTTAAGCTCTTCGTCTACTTTTTCAAAAATCTCCTCAACCCGAGCTTCAATAATTTCAGCTACATATTTCAAAGAGATAGTGCTAATATTATCACTAACCTTTTCTTCCTTCACTAATTGACTAATATCCACCTCATCCTTTTTGGTAAAAACCTCAGATTCCGAATGACCATATTCAACCTTAATTCTCTCGGCTAAATTAATTGGGCAACGTAATCCAATAGCGATATCATTAGTAATATGATCGGAACCGATTGGCAAAATAGCAGTATGAAGTAAATTGCCCTCTTCGTAAACTGACAAACTGGTAGTAGTTGCTCCCATATTAATTAAAGCAGCACCCAAGTCTTTTTGACGATTATCAAAAACAGTTTCAGCTACAGCCAAGGAAGACAATACCAAGCCTTCAATATCCAAACCAGTGCGATAAATCGCCTTGGTTAAATTTTTAATTTGGTTACTTAACCCTAAAATAATTAAAGTTTCAACTTCCAAACGAACACCGCTCATTCCAATTGGATCTTTAATATCCTCTTGATTGTCAATAGTAAATTTAATTGGGATAACATGTAAAATCTCATAATTATTTGGTACTACCATTGAACGAGCAGCTTCAATTGCTCTTTCCACGTCATGCTCGTCAATCTCACCATCACTCTTGGAGACAACCACAACGCCCTTACTCTTCTCACATTTAATCTTCGGGCTATTAATACTCACCCAGACACTTTCCAGGGGAACACCAACCAGACGTTCAGCCTTTTCCAAACAAGCCGAAATAGAAGAAGTAGCATCTTCAATACTATTAACATTTCCTTTAGAAACTCCCATGGTTAAAGACGAAACAGCACCAATGATCTGAATCTCTTCAGCTTCAAAACCTTGAACTTTTTGGCCGATAACCAAACGGATATTGGTTGAGCCAATATCAAGACCAGCGATTATTTCTTCCTTCATAAATCGAAGTAATTTAATTTAATTGTATATCCTAATTATACTAGAAAAATAGAAAAATGCCAACTATTTTAGAGCCCCAATAACCCCAAATACCAGTCGATTAGGGATTGGCCAAAAAATAAGGCAATAATGGACCCTAATGCTAGAAAAACTCCTAAAGGCAACTTAGTTTTCAGCTTTTTTCCCCAAGCCATCATCATAATTATCCCTGTCACACCGCCTAACATATAGGAAATAAAAATGGCGGCTAGAAGTAAATGCCAATCAGGAAAGATTAGGCCCAACAAACCTCCGAGCCAAATATCTCCTTCTCCAATCCCCCGGCCTCTAGTTAACAAGAATTGGATGCCAAAAAAACCAGCACCAATTAATACACAAAATAATATGTTTAATAAACTGTAACCTAAAATCAAATCTAAAATAAAAATAAAGGCAGCACTCCATAAAATAGCCGGAAGTGAAATTAAGAGCCAGCGGATATCGAAGATAAAAACAATAACTAGCGCTGAAATTGACAGCCAATTAACCAATAGCCACAGGAACTTAAAATCAGTAAAAATCCAAAAATAAAAATCATAATTAGGATAAGAAAATCCAGCACCATAAAATTTAATAAAAACTAAGGCGAACAAAACTCCGACAATAAACTCCACTAGTGGATATTGAATAGCTATTGATTTTCGACAATGGCGACATTTTCCTTTTAACAATAACCAACTGATAATTGGGATATTATCATACCAGGCGATCACTTTTTTACATTTAGGGCACATTGACCGCCCCATCAGGCTTTCTTCTTTATAAAGTCGCCAAACAAGGCAATTAAGAAAACTGCCAATAATTAAACCGAGGATTAAAGCAAAAAGAGAAAAAAGATAAAACATACATGTTAAAAATTAATTTGATAAATATTATTTAATATTATTCCTAATACTTTTAATCATTGTCGGGGAAATAACCTTGTTACTATCCAAACTAAGAGCTAAATCTAGATACTTAATAGCATTTACGTCATCGCCTTTTTGATGATACAAAACCGCCAAAGAAAAAGGCCAAACATAATCAGTCGGATACCTTTCACTGGCCCGAAGATTATACCAGATAGCGGTTTCTATATCTCCGCCCATGAAATAAGAGTCAGCAATTCTCTTGTAAGTAACTAAGTCACTCATATTAAGTAAATAGGAAAGACGGTAATTGGCTCCAGCTAAATCATATTTTAGCTCTCGTGAATAAAGATCTCCTAGCTCCTTGAATATTAGGCTCTGATAATAAGCCACGGACTTTTCTGAGGTGCTCAAAGACTCCGGATTATTCTCGGGTTTCGGCAATAACTCTAAAACCTTTTTTAAATCCAATAAAGCCAAATCATCTCGACCAGAAACAACATAAAACTTGGCTCGAGCAAAATAGTTTTTTGGTAAATCAGGACTTAACTCAATCATTTTTTGATAAGACTCAAGGGCGCGAGGATAATCCTTTAGAAGCGTTTGAATTTTAGCGCGAAGATAATAATAATCATAATTATCCTTAGTTAATTTCGGCAAAAGATCAATTAGTTCTTTCTGAAATAACTTAATAATCACTGGATTAATTGTGGTCTCCAGGTCATAAGGCAAAGAGTCGACAAAATTATAATTATAATAAAAATCATTCACATTTTGAGCCTTGATCTTTTGATAATAGAACAAAGCGCGAGGATAATCATTTTGATTTAAAACTTGTCGCATTTCCAAAAAATAATTATCAGCCACCAAGGATTTAAGCTCAAAAGAAATTTGTCGACCAGAAAAAAATAATGCCAAGGCAATAATGATAATTTTAATCGGCCACCCCAAATTAAACTTGGAATCAATCTCTGTTCCGCCACTTAACCTAGCGTTCTGAGTAGCAACAATTGCTAAATAAGAAAAGAAATAAATTTCAGTGACAACTATGGAAAAACCGAAAAGTAGTGAAATTAAATAGGCGAAGACGGCAGCGATCAAAGACTCCGACCAAAATCGATACAGGTGGTCAGATCGATTCTGGTTAGCCCATTTAAAGAAGCTAAAATAAACAAAAGTATAGACAGCTAAACCAATAATGCCAACCGTCAAAAGCAAATCTAATATTAAATTATGAGCTCGATTAGTACCAGCATTTACAAAACCAGTTTGCGCCCAATTAACCTGATAATATTTAATAAACTCTCTCCCCTGGTTTTCCAAGCCATAGCCCAACAGAGGTCGATGAGAAATTGACTGAATAGCACCCGACCAGAAATTGAAACGCGCTGAAACACTCCCATGACTAAAATCCAAAGAGGTTTTAAGGCGCTGGGATATATAAGGATTTTGAAACAATGAAATGATCGCCACCAGACCCAAAAGAAATGATATCAATATCACTCCCCTTCTCTGAGGCCTCTGAAGGCTAGGCCAAGGACGAGATAGATTCCAATAAGCCAACAAAACTAAGGCTCCCAATAAACCCAACCAGGCTGAGCGACTTCCAGTAGCAAATAAAGTTGCTAATTGAAAAACTAATAAGACAGCTAAAATTAAACGAGGCCAAAATTTCCGATACTTAATTAATCCATAGAGCAAAAGGGGCATAATTAAGACTAAATACGATCCTAAAAAATTCGGCTGACCCAAAGTAGAAAAAGTCCGATGAGTAATAAAAGGCGGTTCTGTCCAAGAGATAAAATCAATTCCTAGAATCTGTAAAAGACCATAAAGACTAACAAAAAAAGAGGAACCCATTATCACCCAGAATATTCGATGAATCTTTTTATCTAGATCGTTGCTAGTTACCAAATTATAAAGCAACAGAAAAAACCACCAACCATAAAATAATAAACTCCGATAACCCTGTTGACGATCAGCGAGACCATAATAACTATTGGCTGGATCGATAGAAAAGAAGAGAGAAATAGCACCAAAAATAATCAATATTAAAACCGGGAGCAAATAACGTCGAGAAAATTTTTGTCGACTAGAAAAAAAGAAAGCCTTAATCAAGGTTAAAATAAATAAAACATAAACTAAGGAGCGGAACAAGACAATCTTATTTAACTCGAAAACATTATCAGTCTTTAAGAAAAAGGCCAAAGCCAAAGGAACGGCAAAAAATACCAGTAAATAAGTAAATTCTACTAGTATTTCTAAGACTTTTTGCCAACTAAATTTACCTAAAACAATTGCTTTCATAGATTATTATTATACCATAAAAATCCAACAAAAAACCACCAGGACTACTGATGGTTTTTATAACTAGCAACAATAAGTTACTGGGATCTCTTCTTCATATTATTCCAAACTACCAGAAGCGGTGAAGCTAAAAAGATTGAGCTGTAAGTTCCGAAGAAGATGCCAACAAATAAAGCTAAGGCAAAATATTTAATTGATGGTCCACCAAAAACAACAATGGACAACAAAACAAACATTACAGTCATCGAGGTATTAATGGAACGGGTTAAAGTTTGGTTAACGCTTCGGTTAATAGTGTCTTCGAAGTTCTCAGCCGACTTCGGTAAATTCTCTCTAATCCGATCAAAAACCACAATAGTATCATGAACGCTGAAACCTAGAACCGTTAAAACAGCAGCTACAAAAGAGGTATTAACTTCTATTCCCCAAAATTTTCCAAGTAAGGCAAAGAAACCGATAACGATAATGGTATCATGAAACAAGGCAATCAAAGTAGCAACACCATACTTCCAAGAAGAAATTGGTTTAGATACTTTGCGGAAAGCATAAGAAATATACAAACTAATTGCGATTAAAACCAGAATGATAGAATAGACGGCCTTTTTCTGCAATTCTTGCCCAACGGATGGACCAATAGCTGTAAAATTAAGCTCACTGAAGCCATTATCAGCACTTAAATTAGCAACGGCACTAGTTCCCTTCTTTTCTAAGCTAACTGGATTTTTACTGTCATTTAATTTCTTTAAAGCATCCAAAACTTTTTGATGAACCTCTTCACTGTCATCTTGAAAACGAAGGATAAAAGAATTTTCTGATGGTTGGACGGACAAACTACTTAAGTTCAAGTCTTTAACAGCCTCTGAAACTTCAACCACCTTAGGCTTATTATCTCCGAACTTAACCTCTAAAAAACTACCACCGGTAAAATCAATGCCCAACTTTAATCCCCAAGCAAAAATGAAGTAAAGCGCGGTCACAAACAAAACGATAGAGATACCAATCCAAATTTTTCTTTTTTGTATAATTTTATACATAATATTAGGAGAAAGTGAGACGGCCGCTCATTATTTGAGCTCAGTAGCCGGCAAAACTTCTTTTTTGTTTTTTACGCTAGTAATCAACCAATGATATTTAGTTAACCACTTATTAGACATTAATTTTAAGAAATTTCTAGTTACAAAAATAGCAGTAAACATGGAGATGATAACACCCAGAAGCAGAGTAATAGCAAAACCTTTAATCACGCTGGCTGAGAATTCAATCAAAACAAAACAAACAATCATGGTAGTAAAATTACTATCCCGAATTGATGGCCAAGCACGACTGAAACCATCTTCAATTGATTTACCCAAATCCTTGCCATTTCGAAGTTCTTCTTTCAAGCGCTCAAAAATAAGGATATTAGCATCAACCGCCATACCAATTGAGAGAATAAAACCAGCAATACCAGCTAAGGTCATGGTCACTGGCCAAAGCTTGAAAATAGCTAGTGAAATAAAACCATAAATTACTAAGGCAAAAACTGAAAGTAAACCAGGCAAACGGTAAAACAAGATCATAAACAAGGCAACGACAGCCAGACCAATTAAACCAGCCTTGACGCTATTATCAACTGATTGTTGACCTAAAGTGGCTCCAACAGTTTGTTGCCCAACTAAAGTAATTGGGACCGGCAAAGCACCAGTATTTAATCTCTGGGCTAATAACTTGGCTTCCTGAGCAGTAAAAGTACCACTGACTGAAGCCTTGCCACCAGTTATCTTTTCATTAACTGTTGGGATACTGATTGGGTAACCATCTAAAAAGATAGCCACCTGCTTACCAATATTTCTTCCAGTGATATCTTCAAATAATTTAGATCCCTCATCATTAAATTCTAAAGAAACTTCTGGAGCACCATCATTCGGATTAAAGTTAACAACTGCTCGTTTCAAATGTTTACCAGTTAATTCTGTATTTTTCCATTTAACATCAGTTCCATCAGAACTGGCAGCCGCAGCCAAATCGGCCGCAGTATAAATTGGGAAACTAATATCGCGCAAATGATATTCCATAGTCTTCTTGTCATCACGCAATCTCTTATCTTCTAGTTTTACAATATGATATGAACTCTTAGTAGTAATTATATTTTTGAAAACTTGACCCTTAGCCAAAAACTTAACCGGCTTAACTAACTCTGGGTTAACATCTTCAGTAATCCAGCCGAGATCGCCATCATTTTCTGAGGTGACAGTTAGAGCATCAGAGCTCACACCAACATTTTGGGCAGGATTATTAACTTTAGCCAGAGCTACAAAATCTTCTCCCTTTAAAGCTTGGGCTAAGACTTTCTTGGCTTGATCATTAGAAACTTTATTGAGATCAGCTAACTTTTTAGAATCAACATCAGAAGCTACAACAGCACTGTCATCCCTTTCTCTAAATTCCAAGAGTGGAGTTTCGCCAATCATCTTGATTGCCTCCTTGATATCCTTGATACCAGCTAATTCAGCAATAATTCGATAGTCACCAGTAATAGTTTTGTTGATTTGAACCACTGGCTCAGAAACACCAAAAATATTAATTCGACGTTCAATAACCTCGCGAACACCTTCTAAGGCAGTGTCCTTGTCAGCTCCCTCTAAAGACTTCACATCAGCCTCATAAGTTAATTGGCTACCACCTTGAAGATCAAGACCAAGACGAAAAGGAATATCTTTGACCTTGGGCAGAGTCACAAAATTCTTGGTGGCTCCAGAGATGGAATCACTCATCTTGTTATAATAATTACCACCGCTAACCAAGAAGGCTGAAACGGTAATAACAATAATGATGGCAAAGATCCACCAAGTTCGACGACGAGGACTAGAATTAAACACTCTTTGAAATAAGTTCTTTTTCATATAATATTTATAATAAAAGGTCGAACACTGATGTCAGACATGAGATATTTGACCAAGATTTTATAGAACAATCTTAAAATAAAAAGAAATAAAAATCAAGGGGAAAAAGTGTGTAAACCATAAAAAAAGCCAAAAATTGACAGGGTATCATTTTTCTTTTATAATCTAATTGACACTTATAAAATAAACTATTAATAATATGCCACTAATACCGACAGTTATCGAAAAAGAAGGCCATATCGAAAGAGCCTATGACATCTACTCCCGCCTGCTTAAAGACCGAATTATCTTTTTGGGCGAACCAATAGACGATCACACTGCCAATATCATTATCGCTCAATTTCTTTTTTTAGACGCCGAAGACAAAGATAAAGATATTAAATTCTATATTAATTCTCCCGGTGGATCAGTAACCGCTGGCATGGCCATTTACGACACCATGCAATATATCAAATCTGACGTCTCTACTATTTGTTTAGGCATGGCTGCTTCTATGGCCTCCTTCCTGTTAGCCGCTGGAGCTCCCGGAAAAAGATTAGCGCTACCCAATAGTGAAATTATGATTCATCAAGTGATGGGTGGAACTGAAGGCCAAGCTTCTGATATCAAGATTAGGACTGAACACATCCTTAAAACCAAAGAAAAAATGAATCGAATTTTTGCTGAACATACTGGACAAAAGACAGCCACCATTGAAAGAGACACCGATCGCGATAATTATATGACCGCCGAAGAAGCCAAGAAGTATGGAATTATTGATAAGATTATTAAGAAACAGATATAAGGCCAAATAAAAAAGACTATCAATAGATAGTCTTTTTTCTTTTATCTAAATTTTTTCTATTATTTAACAATCGTAAACGATTTGATCATCGCCCCAAAGATATTATTATAAGATAAGGTCTGATCGGAAACTGGGGTGTAGGAAACAATATAAATATTATTTGAAGTTTGATTAGTCAAATAAACAATCAAACCATCAACACTCTTAATCCCCTCCCAATTATTAAAAGTTACTGTCTGACTATCTAAAGCAGTTGTACTAAATTCAGTTTCATACCACTTCTTGATACTCAGCTTATTAGTGTTGGCCTGAGTGACAACCTGCACAAATGATTGATCCTCTGCGGTAAAGATTACAGAAGCACCCTTATCAACTAAATATAATTGCCAAGCGTTAGGGTATAAAATATTATATTTATAACTGGCATTACTATATTTTTTAATATTAGTATTATCAATTAATTTTCCACTTCCGGCCGGATTATAACCACCGACTAACTCTGTCAAATCATTATATTTATCACCATCAGAATCAATAGAGCTAGCATTAGTCCCAAGATCAGCTTCTTCTAAATCACTCAGCCCATCAATGTCTGTATCAACAATGGCCGTAGAAACAACAATCTCGGGAGTGCTAGTGGTGGTAACCGGGGTGCTGGTGGCTGTAGTCGTTGCCACTATCTCTGGAGTAGTAGTAGGAACAATGGTTGGAGTGGTAACAACTGGTCTAATTGGAACAACATCCTCAGAAACAGTATCTTTACTTGGGAAAAGGAAGCTAAAATTAAATTGATCTGGATTTTTTAAATAAGCAAAAGCACCATAGGCCAACAATCCAATAACTATTACTCCAACAACAATAATTATAAGCCCAGTCTTTTTACCCTTAACATGGGCATCGGATGATTGATCAGTCTCACCAGCTTTTTTTTCAAAATTATTACCGAAATAATCATCATAACTAAAAGTCCCAGCCTTATAATGTTTAGGCATTTTATGGACAACAATATTTTGAGAAATTGTTGCTTCTAATTGAGTAGACTTATCTTGAGCTAATTTTTTATCATCACTCGATTGGGCTTCTTTTTTTCTAAACATAAATTCAATAAAATTATTTTATTGGCTTGGTTAAAGGGTCATAGCCGGCTGTAACTTCAGCTCCATCTTTATAAGTATCACCATCAGTATCAGCATTATTAGGATCAGTCTTGTGAGTATTAACTTCAGCTCCGTCAGTTAAACCATCATTGTCAGTATCTTTTAGAATTGGGCTAGTTAAATATTGTTTGACCTCATCGCCATCGGTTAAACCATCGCCGTCAGTATCGGTATTATTAATGTCAGTGCTCAAAACCTGCTCTTCAGTATCGCTCAAACCATCTTTATCAGTATCTAAAACTGTCGAGGTAGCAACAACGGTTGTGGTAGCTGGAGTGATAGGGGTGGTCGTTACAATCGGAGTAATCGGAGTCTCGACAACTGGAACAATCGGAACATTATCCGATGAATCAGAAACGGCGTTGATTAAAAACTTAGCGTAAATGAAATAAGCGACAACTCCAACTAGAGCTAAAATAGCAATAAATATAAAAATCTTTCTTAAAACCTTCACCATTTTTGATCTGGTATCAGCTTCCTCCGGCTCTAAGTTAGAAGCTACAGCAGAAACATTGACAGCCGAAGGCATCGGACTAGCATCCGAACGAGGGATAATAGGGGCAGACGGAGTTGTAGCTGGAGCGCTATCAGTATCAGCGAAGATATCATCGATATCCTTGTTTTTAGGGTCTAAGTTATTAAACATAATTTTATTGTTTTATTTAAAATAAATAACTCGTTATTCTAAATAAAAATTTTAAGTATTTTTCGATTTAATTATTATTTCCGTGGCCATTTACCTGACAAAGATTTCCATTATTAGAACAAACGCTGCTACCAGGGCAAGTTCCACAAGAGCCACCGCAACCATCAGGACCGCAAACCTTATTATTACAATCAGGAGTACAAAGATTGATTGATGCCTGGCAAAAAGATCCATTAAGAGCACAGATGTCATTGCCACTACAAGTCCCGCAGGAGCCACCGCAACCATTAGGACCGCAAACTTTACCAACACAACTTGGCGTACAACCACAAATATTGGCGTTACCATTGGCACCACAAGTATTAGGCGAAACACAAGCAATAGTTCCTGTGGCCACTCTAGTCAGACCGCAATTATCAGTCTGGATAAAGCTACCGCATTTAGTGTTAAGGGCTGGGGACCAAGAAGCGGAATCACAACATGCGCCCATAGTGCTACAAGTATCGCAAGATGATGGGCAGAGCTTGTCCTGAACGCAACGGAGAGAATAATATTGGGTAGTATCAGCTCCCTGGTCCTCTTCGAATGATGACCCAGAACTTAAACGACGATACCATGTCCCAGCATTTTCTAAAGTCGAGCTCCAAAAATTACCTAAAGTATTTCGATTAGCAAAAGCAAAGGTGGTTGTATTTACTGCTTTACTAGCCGTTCCAGATAAATATCCTTCAAAACCACTATCACCATCAATTTTTAATTTGTCACCAGCAGAAGCACCAACGACAGCAGCTAAGCTACTAAACTCAGCCTTACTAGGAATATGGTAACCTGGAGGACAAATGCCTCGGACCGATTCAGAAGTGGCCCCAGCTGTCGCTTCAGAAGCTCTATATAGTCGTCCTTCAGCTTCACAATAAGCATTATTACTATTATAACAAGTACCAATAGTAACTTGATTGAGAGCCTGGATAGTAGTTTGGGCCAAAGCATTATATGGTCTAAATAATAATGACAAAATATTCTTCCACCAAGAAGTTGCCGGAATAGCCTTAGCAGAACCACCACCGGAATAATCAAGAACGGCAGAAACTGGGACATTTAAATTATCCGCCATCCAACATTGATTATCAATCAAAACAGTCTTATAATAACCACCCTGATTTTTGATCTCACCCGTCTGATTCCATGGGCCACCAGAATATTTCACTAATTCTTTGCCGCAAGAACTCTCAACAGTCAGACCATATTCTTTCTTGGTCGAAACACCATACTCATTTTTAGCTTCAATCATAAAAATATAACTGCCAATATTTGTTGGTGTTCCAGAGATTAAACCAGTTTGAGCATTTCCCACAAAACCACTCGGCAAACCGACTGATCCGAGCGAACTACCAGGGGTACGATAACCATAAAGGTAGGTAGTGTTATTATTTTTAGGATTAAGATTATTAATTTGACAACTATAATTTTGATATAGACCAGCCTTTTTATTACAACTAAAATCTATCCGCGGTGGATTAGACTTAAGCTTAATAGTAAAAGCCTTCTCGGTTGTCTTTCCAAAAAGATTATGAACTTTAATCTTATAATTTAAATTAGCATCCTGATTGAAAGCCGAGGTGTCAACGGTTCCGGTAATATTTAACTTATACCGACCACTAGCTTCAGCAGAAAGAACGCCATTGAGACCATTATTTAATTTAAAACAACCAACTTGAGTTTTGAGAATCTTCCAAGATCCACCGCTAAAAGGAATAGTTGCGCAAGAAGGATTTATTGGAGCAGCCAAAGTAGGGTTAACAAACAAAGATGACAAATTATTAAACCAGCCCTTAATAGTCGAGGCCAAAGAAGAGGAAAAATATAAATTTAGATAATCAAAAGCGGGATCATCAAAATATAGATTATAATCTAAAATATTATTAGGATCAGAACTTAGATCATACTCAGCATCGGAGGCGGTAATCGTTGGCTCTCCGGCAGAGATATTAATAACAGTTGAGGTGCTACTAGCTCCGCTACGACCGTCCATAACCTTAACGGTAATATTATAAGGCTTGTCGTCTCCAGCTTTCTGCGCCCAAAGTTTTTTCTGATTAGGATCAGATGTTGGTAGAAAAATTGGTTTTGCGCTCCAACCAAACCCAGTCCAATCAATATTATCATCGATCAGAACAAAGCTAACTGGATCGCCATCTGGATCTTCTGCCTTGATATACCCATTAAATTCTTTGCCGATAACTCCATTAAGATTCACCGCTACAATCTTCGGATCATTATTAGCAGTTCCGCCATATCCCGAAGAAGCGGTAGTATGACAATTTAAATTAGCTAAATTAACCGGAGATGAAGTGGATGACATGAAGGTATAATTAGTCTCCATGTTGGCACACAAATTATAACTAGAACCACCAAGATTTGCGGAATAAGCTAAGGCATAACTATCAGCTGGTAACTCTAAGTTAACGCTATTGGAGCCATTATAATACTTCTTAGTATTCCCATTCCAACAAGTAGTATTATCAAAGCCGGTCATGGTGGTAGTGGCATTAGAAGCGGTATTACAGATACCTAACTTGTTAACCGGATCGGCTAAAACTGAACTGCCAATCTGAGAAGCAAAAACATTTTGCCAACTAGGCCAAGTGGAGATTACGGCTTGAGGTAAAAATGTTCCAGCCGTTAAAATTGGATACTTACCATGAAGATTCTTGTAATCCTTCAATGACTGATTAATCTTATTTAAAGATTGTAATCTTTGAACATCACGCACTAAACTAGCCTTAGAACTATTACATAAAGATCCGTTTTGACAATCAGCATCAATTAAGCATTTTTGCTTACTGATACATTTAGAACTAGTACTGGGGTCGCAGACCTCATAATCATCGGGATTACCACAATCGCTGGTAGCGCTACAATTCTTGGGTGGGAATGAACAAGTACCCAAGTTACTACTTAAATTATTATTGAATTTCCAATTGGCCAAAATCTTACCAAAAACATCAGAAGTCTGAGTAGTAGCTCCTTGATTATAGGTGATAATATAAATATTAAAATAAAGTTTAGACAAATTACAAACTCCAGCTCCATCAGAACAATCATCAGGAATGGAACATGGATCGCCCTCTAAACAAGTTCCCTTAATATTAGTGGCCGCAACATAAACCGTTCTGTTGTCCCGAATAGCATCATAGCCATCAACCTTGATCTTCGAAGGTGAACCGGTAAATCTCTGCTTAGCATACCAATCATCAATACTATATTGAGCCGGATTAGCCACAATTCGAACCGCAATAGCATCAGTCGTCGTACTGTTTAAAGTATTAACGCTTTGAGCCACTACCGAGTTAACGGTTAAATAAACCGACAAGGACAGGACTAAACTAATAAATACATACCAGGCGTTTCGATTAGCCAATTTATGATTATTCATCTTGTTTATGAATATTAAAGTTAATTATTGTTGAAAAAAATATGATTCTTTTAAGATATCAGGAATACAAAATCCACCGACAGTACAATCATTGTTACTGGTACACTCAAGATCACGATTATTACTACAAACATTGCGATCAGACAAACCGAGATTAATAATATCGCTACCAGAAGAAATGGCTGGTAAATCATCAGCGGTAGTATTTGGGTCGCCGGCATCACGACAATAATAGAATTCATAACTATAATTGCCATAATTATTTCCAGCTAAATCTTTAGAGGGCTCCCAATAATAATTATTAATAACCGATGGCCAAGGATTAGCGCAAACAAAAATTCGGGAAGGAACCTCTTTTTCCTTAGAAGCAGTAGAATAAACATTATTGGCGTTCATTACTGTCTTTGCGCTAACAGCAACCTGAGCATCTAAAATTCCCGGTTGAACACTTAATAAACGTCGATTACCATTGGCTGGCAAATCATTAACAGAGGCAAAATTAATTTTACCGGTGTCATTAATGGTCCAGTTCCAACTCCAATCATAAATTGGCAATGGTCGTAATTCTTGACCATTGCTACTTAAAGCTCTAGCAGTATATAACTTATCGCGATCAGAAGCGGTATCAAATGTTGGATCACTAGAAACACCATCATTTTCATTAATATCATCGCTGGTATTTTTTTGGAAAAGATATGAAGCTGGAGTTAAATCAACCTTGTCAATCAGACACAAACCAGAAGTGGCCCCATTATCATCCATAGTCTTAAATGACCAAATAGAAGAATTTAAAAACATTCCTTCTTCATAAGTATGGCCAAACCCAAAAGGACCATAATAACCACCGCCATTAAACGGACTTGATCCTGCCATGCCAATTTTATAAGAATTTAAAACCCCTTCTTTACCTATAGCAGTAGAACTAGCCATACTATCTAGATAAAACTGTCCCCTAACAATCGCAATATAATCCGTATTAGGCTCAAGCACATTAGCCGGGGTAAACTTCAAGACAGTATTAGAACCAGTGGTTTCATAAGTGACAGTTCCAGGAGCAGTACAATAAGTTGCAGTAATATCAACATCGTAAGCCGTTGCCTGATTAGGATTAAGAATCCGAGCAACTCGATCATAAACTCTCTCAAACAGTCTAACAATCCGATTGTAGACGCGAGCAAAAATATTTAACTGACTATTCTCTTTTCCTAAATCTGAATGGGGAAAGGACCCAGCCGGGCAAGTACCGGGAGAATTAGACTGAAATAATAAAACAAAATTATCAGTTAAAGAAGTATTGTCCATTTTTTCATTAAAAGTAACTGAGATAACAGAATTGCGACAAACATTTTGTTGATCATAAGAAGGGTTTGTAGCAGTTACTTCTGGCCGAGCATGACAGCAAGAATCAGATGAACAACCCAAGGTATTAACATCACCACATTGATTGTCAGAAGAACAACCACAGCATAAACCTCGACCAGCGCCGGTACAATTTCCCTTATCTTTATAGCAACTTAAGACCGGACTAATCTGGCCACAGGTATCATTATTTGGATCACAACAACAAGTACCGCAACCACCAGAAGCTGAAGAAGTGGAATAAATTGTTTGGAATGAATTAGTTAAACAGGAGAACGGACCGCCACAAATTGATACATTACAGGTCCCAGTTCCCGATCCGGTACTAGTAGAATTACAAGAAGCACCCAGAGATGGAGTACCACAACCAGCTGAACAGGCAGACAAAGATGAATAAACACCAGTTGCTGAAGGAACAGAAGAATCGCATTGATCAGAATTCAATCCACCCTGACAATTGTAATAAGCACAAGCGCCAGTATCGCTTCCGGAAGTAATTTTATTATTACCGGAAATACATTTCATCAGACCGGTTAACTTCATATTCCAGCAACAACTACTATTACTTTTACAAGCGCCTTCAGTTAATGTGGAACAAGCGGCGTTAGGATCAGACGTCGTACAGCCAGTACATTGATTATTATTTTTAAAGATAAAATTAGCTAAAATATTAGTAGAAGAAGCATTATATAGACCAGGAGTTGAAGCGCATTGGTTACTAGCGCTCGAAGCACAAGCATAAAAAGCACAGCGACCATAAAAAGGCGAAGTCGAAGTCGGAGTTAAAGGATCTAATTGTCGATACATAGCTAATCCATCTCCACCCCGACAAATATTATCCTTGCCATCCCAACAACAAGAAGTAGCATGAGTGCTACAATCGCCTTGAGAAAGATTAGTACAATCAACACAAGTATTATCTTTACAAAATCGACCGCTTGATTGTTCACAATTACAAGCAGCATCATTTTCCTCTTGAGTATTACCAACCACAGAACAACCTGAGCAAAGACCAAGATTAGCGGCTCCGCTACCGCAGGTTCCTTCACAAGTTAAGGGAGCACAACAATCACGAGCATCTTGTCCCTTCTCACAACAACAAGCACAAGAAGCAACATCTTCCTTGGTACATTTATCCCCCTGACAAGTAGAACCAACCGGGCAAATAACTGAATTATTAACACATTGATGTTCACTGTTACAATCAAAACCAGCATCACAATTAACACAGCTTTCAATTGACCGACACTTATTACGTCCAATATTAACCCAACCAGCCGGACAACTAGAACTAACAGTCATAACCCAAGATCCAGCGACACAAGATCTTTGAGCAGTATAAGAACTAGACCCTAGGGTATAAGAATAAGACTCGGGAAGACTACAAGCAGTATTATTGTTTTTAACACACTTATTTATTCTGGGGTCATAATTACAACGGCCACCAGCACAAGCTAAAATATTACCACAATCCTCTTGACAAGTTCCCACCACCTGAGAAACACCACCAGCATAAGGCGAACATTGACCGGGAGAATTAGGACAAAAACCAGTTGGGCAAGAATCACCACCGCCCTTTTGGGCGCAGCTATAAAAAGATTCTTCGCCACATTGAGGATCATCCTCTGGGCAAGGCTCACAAGTACAAGAACTAGTATTACAACGAAGATTAATATCATTACAAATTGAATCATCAGCATTACAGGACGCATCACCTTCATTATTATCACAAGACAGCGCTAAGGAAGTTCCAAACTTCCATTCAAAAACTGAAGTGGCAATACTATTATAACAACCATTAGTAGAGCTCATTAAAGAAATAGCACATTGACCTTGTTTAGGACTACCAAAAGGACAACAGTATGGAGTGCCACTGCTACATTCGCTATTTTTTGTGCAAGAGCCAACGAGAAAATTTAAACCATTACCCGTTCCATAGGGAACTGTAACTCTCACTGGTCCAGTAATAGCTTCCTGCGGGACATTAACCACTAACTTATTAGCATTATTATCAGAGGTATTAATAGTCACCGGTCCTGAAGCACTACGCTCTTTATAAAATTTAGCAACACCAGTACCGGCCCCATGGGAAGGCGTAAAATACTCACCATAAAGACTGACCTGGGAACTGGCCGGGCCACGATTTGGTTCAGCCTTACATAAGCTTGGCAGAAGTGATGAGTTAGGATTAAATTTAAAATTTTCAATTGAACTAATCGGATCCCAAGCTCCAATCTTCATACTAATTTTGAAACCAACATTTGGCACCCTCTCACCAGTAATCGGATTATTAGGATTAGGCGGAGTTGATGGAAGTTGCGGAATTTTGATAATCACTTGGTTGTCTTGCCAGACAGAATTTAAACAAGCAGCCGGAAAACTATAACTAGCCTCAGTCGTATCTAAAAATACTTGGCTAATTCCACGGGAATTACCAAAGCCACTACCATGGATAGTAACATATTGTCCGACATTACCTTCTACCGGCTCAAAACTAGAGATGGAAGGCGGAGCTGGCGGTTCTTGATTTTTACGAAAACCGACATAATTACTCTTTTGATTATCATAACTAACCACAAAGGTACTCATATAACCAGCGCCAACATTTGGCACTAAAACTACACCAGAAGTTTGATCAGAACCAAAATTGGAGTTAATGCCTTTAAAACTATTAGTCTGATTACCAAAATAACCTTCACCATTTAAGTTATTACCAAAATAATTAACCTCAGAGCCCAAGGTACCAGAGACTGGAGTAATCCGACAAATTCCAGGGCGAGTGATGGCATTAGAAACAAAATTAGGAATCTGAGTTCCGATGTCATTATTAGTAATATCAAAATCAATTAGATTACTATTTAAATTCCCATTAACAACCTTAATCGGACCGGAAACAACGTCGGATGGAATAGCCACAATAATTTCATTATTAGTCCAGGAGTCAATACAAGCCGGATTAATAACAGAGGGGCTCACAGCCACCTTGTCATCAGTCGGATCATTTTCATCACCTAAGAAAATTACCTGACTCAGACCAGCAGCTTCGGTTTTGGAAACTTTAAAATTAAAAAATTGTTTAATTCGAGCAATCAAGCCAACTGACTTATTATTTAAGACAGTTGTAGTGCTAAGACTACCAAAATTATAACCATGAATTGAAATAATATTATTAGCTGATCCATTAGGAGCATCAACATTACAGACGCCACCATCGCAGTCACCATCGACAGAACAGGTCTGATCAACATTATCCTCACAAAAACCACCCAAAGGACTAACGTCAGTAATTACTGGCGATCCCAAACAAGTACAAGAATTAACATCACAAGTTAAACCCTGAGCGGAATTACATAAATTATTATCAGCGTCACAAGTAGTATTGGTTAAATCACTATCACAAGCATCGCCAAAATTACCGCCAGAATCAGTAGCACAATTAGGATCAGAGACTGGGCAAGGTTTGCAAGTACAAGAGTCTTCAGCACAAGCTAATCCAACCTGGCAACTAGAGGAACTATAATTACAACCAGGGACCAAGGGTAAGTCATCACAAGCCATTCCTTCACAACCAGCACCACTGCAAGGAGGCAAAATCCCACCGCCCCCAGTATCATCACCGCCATTACCACCATTCCCCGTTGCTCCCAAAAGACGATTAAGAATAAAAGCAGCGATACCCCAAGAAGCTAGAACAATGACTAAACCGATAACACCAGCTTTCAAAATCTTTTTAGCAGCTTCAATATTTTCTTCATTGCCATTGGAGGTCATCCATTTAAACCCAGCAAAAATAACAATGCCCACTGCAATAATTCCTAAAAACATCATGGCGACATTGATAATTCGAGCCGCAATACTAATTGGACTGTCACTAGACAACTGGATAACATTAGTAATTTCATTAGTACCGACATCTAAAGCCAAAACGTTTTTAGCTAATAAAAATCCACCTATCACAAAAGCTAGGAGGATAAAAAAACGACTAATTTTATTCTGAGATGACATGATAAAAAGATTAAATCACCAGCCGACCACAGGACTCTAGAATGGTCCGATAATCGCTTTACTTGCTGGCTATTTTGTAATAGAATTATATCATAATAATAAAAGACTGACAACTATTTTATGACGATTGAAAGAGTAATAAAAAAATTCACCGACAACAATCCCAAGGCTGATACAGATATGATCAGACTGGCCTATGAGTTTGCCGAAAAAGCTCACAATGGACAGGAAAGAAAAAGCGGTGAACCATATATTCAACACCCTCTCCACACGGCTTTTGTCTTGGCTGAAATCAAATCCGACCTACCAACTGTCGTGGCCGGTATTTTGCATGATGTTCCAGAAGATACTGATATTACTTTAGAGGATATTCAAAAGAATTTTGGTGATGAAGTTTGCAATCTAGTGGCCGGCATCACTAAACTAGGAAAAATCAAATATCGCGGCGTCGAAAGGTACCGCGAAAACCTACGTAAAATGTTTGTGGCTATGGCTGATGACTTGCGCATTATTTATATTAAGTTTGCCGATAGATTACATAATCTCAGAACCCTAGAATCATTACCAGAAAATAAGCGAGAACGAATAGCCAAGGAAACCTTGGAAATTTATGCTCCAATCGCTGGGCTTCTGGGTGTTTGGCGTCTAAAATGGCAGATGGAGGATATCTGTTTTAAGTATCTCTACCCTGATGACTTTAAAAAATTAGAATTCAAATACGAAGTGGAAAAGAAAGCAGAACGTAATCAATTTTTTCAAAGAGTTAAAAAAATTATCGGTCAAGAGCTTTCTAAAAGCCGTATCAATGATTATCAAATTGAATATCGTTTCAAACATCTCTATAGTATTTGGCAAAAAATGCAGATGAAGGATCGTAAATTTGATGAAATCTATGATGTGTTTGCCCTCAGAATAATTGTAGCTGATGTTCCGACTTGTTATAAAGTGCTTGGAATACTACATACCATTTGGAAGCCAAAAATTAATCGCTTTAAAGATTATATCGCCGTCCCCAAACCAAATGGCTATCGCTCGTTACACACCACTGTTTTTGGTTTAGACGGCAAGGCCGTTGAGTTTCAAATTAGAACACCAGAAATGAACGAAGAATCTCTCTATGGTATTGCAGCTCATTGGCATTACAAACATAATTCCAAAAATAACAAAAAAGGCGATGTTGAAGATCAGCCAAAATGGGTCAAAGAAATTTTAGAAATCAAACGAGACAATAAAGATGCTCGACATTTTGTCCAAGAAATAAAATCATCCAATATCTTTCAAAATAGAATTTTCGTTTTTTCTCCCAAAGGTGACGTCTTTGAACTACCAGAGCAATCAACCCCAATTGATTTCGCCTATGCTGTTCATACTGATATTGGAAACAAGGTAACCGGAGCCCTAATCAACGATAAAATCGGAGCCCTAGACCAGGAATTAAAGAATGGCGATTTAGTGGAGATTGTAATTGATAAAAAAAGACCCGGCCCTAGCAGTAATTGGCTGAAATCTGTCAAAACTAAACATGCCAAAGAGATGATTAAGAAGAATATTAAGAGTCCAATATTTGATCGCATTAAGAATTATTTTGCCAAAGAATAAATACTATCAACAAAAAGAAGACCAAAATTTTGGTCTTCTTTTTTATATCTATTGATTATCTTCTACCTCGAGTTTCTTCCTTTAATTTTCCAGTCTTACGTAGATATTCTCGCTCCTTATGCATATCCAAACCAATCAATGCTCTTTTCTTCAAAATTCTTTTAGTGCGTTTTGGTTCAATATGTTGCTTGCGACGGGAAACTTCTAAAATACGATTGTTTTTCAAACCAGTCTTAAAGCGGCGCAAAAAGCTTTCAAAACTTTCGCCCGGCTTTTTCTTAAAATCAGCCATACACGACCCCCTTTCTATTTTGATTATTTTTATAATTCATAATTTATGATTTTTTATTAAACCTTTTTTGCAAACGATCCTTCAGATCTTTTTGCGTAATAACTTCTTGGACTCCCAGTTCCACATCACGATACAAAATAGTCTCTGAACTGATTTCTTTCTTACCCAAGATCAAAATAATTTTAGCATTCAATTTTTTAGCTTCTTCTAATTGATCTCTTAGATTATCAATAGAAAATGCCTGACGGACACAGAATCCGAGTTTGTATAACTCTTCAAAAAGAGCCATACCTCTAATTCGAGCCTGGTCACTCACTTGAGCCAAAAATATTATATTCTCTTCTTTCTTAAAAATCAAGTTCTTTTCCTTAATCTTAGCCACGGTCCGCTCTAAACCACCGGCAAAACCGACCAGTGAAGTCGCTTTACCCCCTAATTGCTCAACAAAATGGTTATAACGACCGCCACGACCAAGGGACAATTTACCATCCAGCTCTCCCTGCTCGTTAACTGGCCAGATCTCAAAAATGGTCTCAGTATAATAATTCAGGCCCTTAATTAAATAAGGGTTGAAATTATAATTAATATTCAATTCATCCAAATACTCCAGAACCCGAGTGAAATAATTATTACTTTCATCAGACAAGAAATTAGTAATTGGCGGAGCCTCTTTTCTAATCTCAACACAATTAGGATCTTCGCAGTCTAAAAGCAAAATTGGATTCTTCAATAAATTCTTTTTACATTCCGGACAAAGCTTAATCTTCTTGGAACGATCTTTATAGAATTTAACAAACTTATTTAAGAACTCCTTCTGACATTCAAAAGATCCGACACTATTAATCTGAACTTGGACATTGATCTGGAGCTCTTTAAAAATACTATAAATAATATCAATTAATAAAGCTTCACCAATCGGCTTAGACTCATTGAACAACTCTAAAACAAATTGATTAAATTGGCGATAACAACCAGTCTGAACCCGAGCCTCATGACGAAATACTGGACCAATAGCGAAAAGCTTAACTGGCTGAGGATTAACTCCTAAATCTTGCTCCAAATAAAAACGAGTCAAGCCATGAGTTAGGTCCGGTCTTAATCCTACCTTGTCAGTCTTTCCAATTTGATAATAATAAATATCTTTAAGTCGTGGTGATTTTTTGAATAAACTGAAATTCTCTACAATTGGAGTTTCAGCGCGACTAAAACCATAAAGATTGGCTGTTTCCACCACTTTATTAACAACTGAATTCCAATATTTATAATCCGAAGAAGTAATATCCTTGGTTCCCAAAATACGAGCTACAGCATCCTTTCGACTTCGGGTCTCTACACTCTTAACTGGAGCCGGTCTTTTAACAAATTTTTTAGGTCGTGACATAAATTTAAAAATTAATATTTATATTCCGGAGTGGCAAAAACCGTGATTTGATTAAATGGCCAACCACGGAACATAACTCGTCCAGTTAAAAAACTTTTATTAACAGCTCCGAAGCTACGGGAATCCTTTGAAGCATTACGATTATCACCTAAAACAAAATATTCATCAGATTGAAGAGTAACTATTTCTTCACTTAAATCATAGGTCTTAACACTGTCAGCTAAATAAACATTTTCATCAAGCACAAAACCTTCTGGGTATTTGTCATTATAAACGTAGACACTGCCATCCCTGACCTCAACTCGTTCTCCTGGTAAAGCAATAATTCTTTTAATAAAATATTCCTGCGGATTTTGTGGATAACGAAAAACAACAATATCACCTCGAGCCGGTTCATGAAAACGATAACTGATTTCATCAATAATTAAATATTGGTGATCATGAAAAGTCGGTTCCATTGAGGCTCCTTTAACATAGAAAGGTTGAACTATGAAATAACGAATTGGCAGAATAATAACCAAAGAGATTATCACTATCTTAAAAAATTCTAAAATCTTTCT
>JBAYNC010000002.1:0-25948 GCA_041679025.1 Patescibacteria group bacterium | reverse complement strand
TTTGACTTTTAAATCATCTAAGATAGCCAGAAAAGATTCTTTCCAATCAAGACCCAACTCCTTAGCCATCTTTGTTGAAAAAGTAACGCCAAAATAACCTGGACGATAATTTAAATCCTGAGGCCAAGGATAATTCTTAGCAAATTTAAAAAACCAAATAGCTAAAAAGATAATCACCAAAAATATTAAAACAATTAAATACTTAAATTTATTTTTCATAACACTAAATAACGATAAAGTATAAACCGATACTAACTAGAATAATAGCCAGCACTTTTTCTAAAATTATTCTAACTGAAAAATCTTCTCTAAATAATTTGGGCAAGAATAAGCCCAAAATCCAACTAAAGGCCAACAGAAAAGCATATTGAACTCCCTGAAGAGCATTAACTATAGCCACCGAACCAAAGGAAATAGCATAATTTTGCAGAATGAAAGCTAAAGCTCCCAAAATTTGGGTACCAAAGATAATAAAATTTTGGGCTTTAGTTCTAATCTTTCTGGATCGTTTTTTGAAACTGCCAAATATTTCCTGACGATCCTTTTTTCTAATCAGCAAAAAGATGATGGTTATCAAGCTACCCAAACGAACCCAGATAAAGCTACTTAAAAAATCATGATGGTCATAACTATATTTAGTACCGATAAAAAATATGGCATAAAAAAGTGCGGCTAGAAAAGAGTAAACAATAACTTGGCGATTAAATAATTTTTGCTTGATAGTTTTTTTCTCACCAATTAAAGCGATAGCAAAGGTCCCAAGTAACAAGAATAATAATCCGAGACGTTGGTTAAGTAAAAACTTTTCTTGAAAAAACAAAACAGAAAAAAGAATAGTTAAAACTGGAATAATCCCACCGATTAAAACTGTCACTTTGGAAGCATCTCCCCTTTTTAACGCCTCAAACATAAACAACAAGGCTAAAGGAAAAAATAATCCAGTAGCTAATTGAAAAAACAATAAAAAAGTCCCTGGCCAATGCAGAAACCAAGGAGCGATAATTACCACCGAGGCACCCATAACAGTAATTAAGAAGGTATAAACCTTACTGCTATTTAAAACATTATCCAACAAAAACTTATCCAGCAAATTAACAATAGCCAGAAAAAAATAAGCGATGACTGCAATTAAAATCCAAGACATAAATTATTTATAATAACCGAACATTCTCAATTTCATTGATCTTGTGATGGAGAACAATATTTTCCATATTATAAGTTCCCATCTTAGGCGCATTTAAATAACCGCGCATCGCTGCTTCCGCCAACCAACCAGAATTTAAGAAATCAAATAACCATTCATCGGCGTAATTAGGATTTTTACTATCAACTCCAGCACCGACACCCAAAAGCCAACGGCGATTATACTCTTCTTGTGATCCGATTGGCTCAGTCATAATTATTGGGATTCCTAACCCAGCAAAGAAACTAAGTTCCGAGGGTTTAGTCCAAAGCAGATCAGTACTCCGCAGAGCTTCATTAAACTGACGGAAATATTCATTTTTATCCGGCGCATAAATTATACAGACATTAGGATAATTCTGTAAAAAATTGTCCTTTAGGGCCTGCTCATAATAATCAGCCACATCCTTACGACTGCCAGCTACTAAATTCAAGCGAATCTTATCTTCAATAATCTTATTCTTCAACCTCTTTAACACTAAAATTCCTAAATCTCTCTGAGCTCCAGCACCGCCGACAGCAAAAGTCAAAGTTAATGGTCTTCTAGCGCCATTAATTTCAGCTGGCGGGCAGAGATAGGCTTCAATAATTTTAAAATATTTTTTTCGATAAACTTTGGCTGGATCTAAAACCTCTAAACGAGCCTTGAGATCAGCTTTCAGATACTCCCAATCTTTGACTCCAATATTTTCTTTAGGGAGCGGAAAGCCGGTAACAAAAATTTTGTCTTCTTTAACGCCATAGAGCATCAGACGATCTTTGACCCGTTGATTTGGAACTAAATAAGTAATTCTACTAGTTTCAGGATCAAGTGGAGCCCAAGCGCGAGAGACATCAGCGTCACAAACGACTAAATAGATTTCTCCTTTGTAATTATAATATTCAGCACAATAGGCTGCTACGAAGAAAGTCGTCAAAAGGGGCAAAGGGTTAACGTTAAGCTTCTCAATTAATTTTCGACCAAGACCATCTCTGATTTTGCGATAAAAATATTTTTGTTGCAGAGTGCTCTTGGATAAATCACGATGGGGATAAAATGGTTTAATCTGCTGAAAATAATCCATGATGGAGAAAGCCAAACCGCCAATTAAAGGTAGCTTTTTGAAAAAAGAAACATACTCATATTGAGTTCTGATATCATGCCAAATTTTCTTTTCCTCTTCACTAATACCATCATAATCATTAATGGTAATAATACCGCCCTCGGCGACATCTGCGAAAGGATAGGCGGCTCGTTGATGGCCATAGCCCATATCAACCGTCACCACGTACATTTTTTCGTGTTTAACCATAAAAATAAGATATTATTTGATATACTTATAAAATACCACAATTTAACAATAAATAAAATATCTAAAATAAAAAAGAACCGCATTAGGTCCTCTTTGAAAACTTCAATTGTGCGCCCAGATGGACTTGAACCATCGACCCCCGCCTTATAAGGGCGGTGCTCTAACCACTGAGCTATGGGCGCCTACAAGCTTAATTTACCATCGGAGAAGAGTTTTGACAAGTTAGGAGCCTAGCTTGTCTAATTTGTTTTGTAGCACATCAGTAATTTCCCGTCTAAAAACAGACAAAGGCTTAGAACTGGAAAGATAGGCTATTTTACGACCACCAGAAGGATTAAACTCTTGAACTAATTCGGTAGCGTTAACATTTCTAACGGCATAGATAATAGCTTTAGTTTTAAATAATGATTCAGCCTGGTCTTTGTGAACCACAATCGTTTCTTTTGATTCAGCGCTCTTCTCTTCGGCTAAAGGATTCTCCGTTAAAGAATAGAAAATAGTAATTAATTTAGCTTGTGGAATATTAATTATTAACTCATCAATAACTTCAAGTAAATTGTCCTCGACTGACCCAGTTTCAGCAAAATCATTTTGAAAAAGAGACGACCATAGAAGCTGATTATCATTTAGACCATTTAAGTTGTTTAACACCCTGCCCCATAATTTCAAAACCGGTAGATCACGAGAACGATAAAGACGAGTTACAATTTCTTCTCGTCGCGCTCCCAATTTTATCAACTCCGAAGTGGTCGTCAAAGAATGAGGCGTTAGATTGGGGGTTTTAAAGCTTTTAGTTTTGTAAATAATTCCAGCCAAAAGACAAGTAGCAATATCTTCGTCAATCAATTTTTCATTATAATCCCGAAAAATTTCAAAGAGAACCTCAGTTACTGATACGGCATTTAACTCAACAAAATTAACCTGACCGAACTCCTCATTAGCTGGGTGGTGATCAATATTAATAATGGTAGTCTTATAGAAAAAATCGACATCATTATCATAAATCTTACCCAATGACTCCAAATCTGGAGTGTTGAGGGTAATAATCAAGTCATACTTATAACCCGAGGTCGAGGTCTCGACATCATCCTTAGTAAACCAACCGTCCTTGGGAGAGATAATAAAATCCAGGGTCTTGTCAGAAACAACATATTTGATCTGATCGACTTTGGCATTGGTAATATTTAAAGAAACAATAAACTTAGCCAGATTGTCCAGGGAATTCTTGATATCTGAAAAGCCCGGTAAAAAAGAAAATGCTCGACTCTTAGTATCTGAAATTGGAGCTGCTGCTATTTCCACATTTTTTCCCATTTTTTTCAAAAACCAATAAAAAGCTAGGGCCGAGCTAATAGCGTCCCCATTCCAATCAACTGGAAAAGAAATTAAAATATTTTGTGATTTTTCAATTTGATTAAAAATCTGCTGTTCAGCACTAATCATAGATAAATATTTACTTAAGTAACTATTCAATATATCGTGATTTCTATTTGACGTCAAGCTTTGTTTTTGTTAGGATAAGAAAGTATATAATCAATAAAAATCAAGGAAAATATGGCGAAAGAACTAGAAAAAACCTATCTCCCAGGATTATACGAAGATGAGATTTATTCCCTCTGGGAAAAGTCCGGTTTTTTTAATCCCGACAACCTAATCCTACCAGAAGATGCTCCAACCTATACTATTGTTCTCCCACCACCGAATATTACCGCAATTTTACATTTAGGTCACGCTTCAACGGTTGCCATTGAAGATCTTTTAATTCGCTATCATCGTCTCAAAGGCTATCGCACCCTCTGGATTCCTGGAACCGATCATGCAGCTATTGCCACCCAGAATGTCGTTGAAAAGAAGATTCTGGCTGAAGAAGGTAAAACTCGACATGATTTAGGCCGGGAAAAGTTTTTAGAAAAAGTTTGGGATTTTCTACATATCACTCAAGCAACCATTCTTCACCAAATCAAGAAAATGGGCTCTTCCCTCGACTGGTCTCGAGTCGCTTTTACGTTAGATGAGCTTCGCCAAAAAGCAGTTACAAAAATGTTTGTTGATATGTATGAAGCTGGCGCTATTTATCAAGGAGAGAGAATCGTCAATTGGTGTCCTCGCTGTAAATCAACATTATCTGATGATGAGGTAGATTACAAGGAGCAAGCGACAACCATCTATACTTTTAAATATGACGCCAATTTTCCGTTCAGCATCGCCACTACTCGACCAGAAACAAAATTAGGTGATTGTGCCGTAGCCGTTAATCCTAAAGATGAACGTTATGCTAAATATATCGGTCAAGAATTTAAAGTCAATTTTTGTGGCGCTGACTTAACTATCAAAATAATTTCTGATTATAACGTTGAGATGGAATTCGGCACTGGAGCCCTAGGCGTTACTCCGGCGCACTCAATGGTTGATTGGCAAATGGCAGAAAAAAATAATCTAACTATCAAGAAAGTTATCAACGAAGACGGCAAAATATATAATACCAATACTGTTTACGATGGACTTGATGTTCTAACCGCCAGAAAACAGATTGTCGAAAAACTAAAAGCTGACGGACTACTAGAGAAAGAAGAAGAAATGAAAAATAATCTCTCAGTCTGCTATCGTTGTTCATCCGCCATTGAACCATTGCCATCAAAACAATGGTTTGTCGCCGTTGATAAGCCACTAGAAAGACTAGGCAATAAATCACTCAAAGAAAGGGCCTTAGAAGAAGCAGAAACCAAAAGAATAAAATTCTACCCGGAAAGATTTACTAAAAAATATTCCGACTGGATGAATAATCTTCATGATTGGTGTATCTCACGTCAAATTTGGTTTGGTCATCGCATCCCAGTTTGGTATCAGGATGACAAAATCATGGTGAGCGAAATAGCTCCCACTGAAAAAGGCTGGGCTCAAGACCCAGACACCTTAGACACCTGGTTCTCTTCTGCGATGTGGACCTTCTCGACTCTCGGCTGGCCAGATAATTTCAAGGACGGAAAGAAAATCGGCGATCTAGCTAAATTTCATCCGACTCAAGTACTAGAAACCGGATATGAAATCTTGACTCTTTGGGTTTCTCGAATGGTGATGATGTCGGTTTTTGCTTTAGATGAAATTCCTTTTAGAGATGTCTATCTTCATGGCATGGTTTTAGACAAAGATGGAAAGAAAATGAGTAAGTCAAAAGGCAATGGCATTGACCCCTTAAGCGTAATTGAAAAATTTGGCTGTGATGCTGTTCGACTTAGCCTGCTTTATGGCACAACACCCGGTAACGACCAACGTCTCGGCGAAGACAAAATTGAAAACAACCGTAATTTTGTTAACAAGCTTTGGAATATTTCCCGTTATATAATTAGCTCAACTAAAACCGAAGAATTATCATCAGACAATTTTTCTTGGCCCGTAGCTAAAACTCTAGCCGATGACTGGATTTTAAATCAATTAGACCAGACTATTAAACGCGTTGATACTTGTCTAACTAATTATGAATTTTCTTTGGCCATTGAAGCCTTAAGTGACTTTACCTGGAATAATTTGGCTGATTGGTATTTAGAAATAGCTAAAATTGAAAAAGACAAAGATCAAATTCTATCTCACATTCTAAAAACAATTCTAAAACTCTGGCACCCTTTTGCACCTTATGTTACTGAAGTTATTTGGCAAAGTCTAGATCAGAAAAAATTATTATTAGTTGAAACTTGGCCCACTATCTCTAACTCCAAATATGAACCGCAAAACAATACGGCTGACTTTAATTTTATCAAAGAAATTATTATCTCCATCCGCAACGCTCGAGCCGAAAATAAAGTAGAACCAGCCAAGAAAATTGAAGCTCTAATTTATTCTCCAGAAAAAGCGGAATTAATTACTCAAATGACCAATGTTATCACTGGTCTCAAAACTGGCATCGCCAAATTAACAGTTCAAACTAAAGGAGAAAAAATATCAGACGCTATTTTTATTCCAATTGAAAAAAATGAAATTTATCTTCTAGGAGCCAAAGACGAAGCTAAGGACCAAGAAAGATTAGCCAAAGAAAGAGCTAATTTAGAAAAAGTAATCAAGGCGCTAGAAGATAAACTAAGTAATGCAGAATTTACTGACAAGGCACCGCAACAAATCGTTGAATTAGAAAAAAATAAGCTTAATAATTACCGTTTAGAGCTAAACAAAATAAATAATATCTAACTAAAAAGATTTATGACTCTCAAGAACTATCTTATCTTCATGGGATCGACTACTATTTTTTTGTGTGGACTCTTTGGTTTTGTCATTAATCTCATTAACCCTGACACTACCAATTGGCTCGGCTTTATTATTTTTTACGTGACTTTATTCTTAGCCTTGTCTGGTATTATTGCCCTCATCGGATTTTTTATCCGTTTTAAACTACTACGAAAAGATTTGGCAGTCCGGGCTGTCCGAAACGCCTTCCGTCAATCATTCTTCTTTTCCTTTCTAGTAGCTGCAATTCTCTTTTTACTTTCCCAACGCCTATTCAGCTGGTTTAACCTCATTCTCCTCGTCATCATTTTAGCCATCATCGAATTTCTTCTGATTAGCTCTAAACAAAAATAAATTATTTTATATGAAAAATAGATTACAACAATTAAAAGATGAGATTTTAGAACAATTAACCGCTATAACGAGTAGCGAATTTCTGCATGATTTTGAAAATAAATATTTAAGCCGGAAAGGAAAATTAGGGGAGCTGATAAAAGAGATTAAAGACTTAGGAGAAGAAGCAAAAAAGGAAATTGGTCAATTTGCCAATGAAACTAAACAGGAAATAAATGCCAAATATTTGGAGGTTAAAAGAAGATTTGAATCTAGTGGCCTTAAAAATGAATTTGTTGATGTTACCTTACCAGGACTAAATACTGAGCATGGCCATATTCACCCAATCTCTCTAATTCAAAAAGAATTAGAAGACTTATTTACTTCTCTGGGATTTATCATCTTAGACGGCCCAGAATTAGAAAGCGACTTCTATAACTTTGAGGCCCTGAACGTTTCTAAACACCACCCGGCTCGCGATATGCAAGACACTTTTTATATCGACAAAAAGAATGATGATAATGAATATGATTTAGTCATGCGCACTCAAACCTCTCCGGTTCAAATTAGAGCCTTAGAAAAATATGGCGCTCCTTTACGTGGCATTTCCGTTGGCCGAGTGTTTAGAAGCGAGGCAACAGATGTTCGCCATGAACATACCTTCTATCAAATGGAGGGTCTAATGGTTGGAAAGAATATTAATTTTTCAGATATGAAGGGCGTTTTAGAATTAGTTGGAAAAAAACTTTACGGACCAAAAACTGAATTAAGAATGCGACCAAAATTTTACCCCTTTGTTGAACCAGGATCAAATGGTGAATACACCTGCTTTCTATGCCAAGGAAAAGGTTGTCGTTTATGTAAAGACAGCGGTTGGCTAGAAATAGTTGGATGTGGTCTTATTCACCCAGAGGTTTTGCGAGCTGGTGGAGTTGACCCTAAAGAATATACCGGATTTGCTTTTGGCTTTGGTTTAAACCGATTAGTAATGCTGAAATACGGCATTGATGATATCAGACTATTTAACGGCGGTGACATGCGCTTTCTTGAACAATTTTAAATTTAAATAAACTAATTTTTTATATATGTTATTATCACTTAATTGGTTAAAGGATCATCTGACTCTACCAAAAAATATTTCCCCCGATGACTTAGCAAACAAACTAACTCTTCATACGGTTGAGGTTGAAAAAGTAGAGTCACAAGCAAAGCGTTTCGACAAAATAATAGTGGCCAAAATTCTAACCGTCAAAAAACATCCTAACGCCGACAAATTACAAATTGCCACAGTTGACGCCGGCCAAGAAGAACTGACTATTGTTTGTGGCGCCCCCAATATTGCCACTGGTCAACTAGTACCGCTCGCCCTACCAGGAACAATCCTTCCTAGCGGAATTGAAATCAAAGAAGCTGAAGTTCGGGGAGAAAAATCTCAAGGAATGTTATGCGCTCCAGATGAATTGGGGCTAGGAGATAGTCATGAAGGAATTATGATTTTGGAAAAAGGAAAACCAGGTCAAAGCTTTGCCTCTTATCTAAAGCTAGACGACATCACAATTGAAGTTGATAATAAATCATTGTCCAATCGACCAGATCTCTGGAGCCATTATGGTATAGCTCGTGAAATTAGCGCTATCTTGAATATCAAACTTCGAAAAATCGACCTCAGCGATATCAGTCTTGATACTAACTCCGGCAAAAAAGGTAAAAACATTCAGAAGCTAAAAAAACTAGATATCAAAGTTGAGAATTATAATCTTTGTCCTCGATACATGGCCATTGAACTGGAAAATATTGAAATTAAAGAATCACCGGAATGGATTAAAAAAAGATTAATTTCTGTTGGCCTAAAACCAATCAACAATATTGTTGATATTACCAATTATATCATGTTGGAGGTGGGCCAACCGCTCCATGCTTTTGACGCTCAAAAGATTAATAAGATTGTTGTTCGAACCGCTAAAAAAGAAGAGCCGATTAAAACCTTAGATGGTAAAGATCACAAACTAGAAAACAATCAATTATTAATCACTGACGGCCAGAAAGCTATCGCGATTGCTGGTATTATGGGTGGAGCTGATTCGGCTGTTTCTTCTGAGACTAAAACTATTATTATTGAATCCGCTAATTTTGAAGCAACCACCATTCGCCAAGGATCAACAAAGCTAGGTCTTCGAACTGACGCCTCAATGCGTTATGAAAAAGCCCTCGATCCATATTTAACAGAAATCGGACTTAAAATGGCTGTTAAATTGATTCAGAAAGATAACAAGAAAGTTAAGATTGCCAGTGAGTTGAGTGACCTACATCAAGAACTCAAAACTATCCCTGAAATAGAATTAGATTTAGGCTGGCTAAATATGATAACTGGTTTAGAAATAGCTCCGGAAAGAGTCAAAGAGATTTTAGAGAATTTGGGCTTTATTCTAGCCTCAAAAGGAAAAAATAATGACGGCCAAGAAATTCTTTCTGTTATTATCCCTAGCTGGAGAGCCACTAAGGACGTTTCCATCAGAGAAGATGTCGCCGAAGAGGTTATGCGCCTCTATGGTTATAATAATCTCCCAGCCAAATTACCCCAAGTCGCCATGGAAGCTCCGGAAAAGAATGAAACTAGAGCCTTGGAACATAAAATCAGATCAGTCCTGTCCCAAGAAAGTAAAATGACCGAGGTCTATAATTACTCTTTCACCAATGAAGAAGAATTAAAAAAATTGAATTTGGATCATACTAAATATATCAGACTAGTTAACCCTATTTCCAAACAACATACTCTATTACGACAAAATCTCTTACCCGGATTAATAAATAATATCCGCACCAATCAATATCGCTATGATAATTTAGCATTATTTGAAATCGGAGATATATTTTTAGATATTTTTGGCAGTTTAAAGAAAAATAATAAAGATGAAGAAAGACTGCCTCATCAAGAAAAGCAGATTGGAATCGCTTTAGCTGGAAGTAAAAATGAAATATTCAGTACAGCCAAAAGTATTGTCTCCAGCTTAATCTACGGCGTAATTAACCCTCAGGCTGAAGTTAGTTTTATGCCAACAGATATACATATCGGCTATAGCGACAAAGAATTAAAGGCCACTATCAATGTTTTAGGAAAGAATATCGGGACAATTGCTAAGGTAGCTGATAATATTACCAAGAATAATAACTTAAAGAAGGTTGTGGTAATAGTTGAATTAAGTTTTAATGAATTATTGAAACTAGTTTTAGATTATGGCTTTAAACAATACCATGCCACACCAAAATATCCTCCAGTAGTTCGTGACTTAGCTTTTGTAGTTGACTCAAAAATATTGTATAATGATATTAGAGAGGCACTTAAGAATTTTCATGAATTAATCTTGAGCGTTGAGCTCTTCGATGTTTATAGCGGAGACAAATTAGGCGCTAACAAAAAAAATCTAGCCTTCCACGTCATCTATCAATCAAATGAAAGAACCCTAACGGCTGAAGAAATTGACGTGATTCAAAATGAACTCATTAATTATTTACAATCTAAATTTGAAGCTCAAATTAGAAACTTCTAATTAGGCTTTAAAACTTTAAACCTATGTTTAACACCAGCCGAGACATTCTAAACTTAGTCTTAGCCATCTCCATTGCCGGACTAAGCGTTTTTATTTGCTGGTCCCTCTATTATCTAATCGTCAGCATGAGAACAGTGTATAAGGTGATTCGGGAGGTGGAAGCTGTTATCGAAAAAATTGGCGACTTAACTAGATTTATGAAAGACAAGGTTGAATCCGGCGCTGCTGTCTTCAATGGCTTAAGCGAAAAAGCTAACGACCTCTGCCAAACGGTAAAAGACAAATTAAATAGTTCTGGCTCCTACTTCATGATTATCTCCGAAGTATTAAAAAGAATCTTTGACTTCATGCAAGAGAAAAAAGAAGCTAAGGTCGAGAAGAAAAAAACTACTAAAAAATAACCTCTAAAAGAAAAAGACATCTCTGTCTGAGATGTCTTTTTTTATATAATAAAAAAATTATTATCAATCCTTAACACAGCGCACAGGAAAACCATGAGTTTTATCATAAGTATTACGATAAATAGTAGGGTTCCACAAAGAAATAAACCGAGCCCAAGAATTTGTGACAATTGATGGATGATAAAGTGATGACCACAAAATTTCCCAGTCACCCCGCATAGCAAATACTCCGGAAGGATCACGATAGCCAACCGCAAGAGCACCAAACCCAGAAGATCCACAATCGGAATTATCGGGGTTACAACCATTACTGTTAGAACTAGGATTATTATATCTTGTCTTGATTTTAGTCCCCGCTGGAGAACAACCCCAAGTATAGGTAGTATCGCAAGAACCATCAGAAGCTAGTCCTTGCTCCAACGCTCGCCAGTCAGAAGTGTTATCCGGCAATTCACTATCACTGGGCAAATGCCAACCAGCTGGACAAATGCCTTGTTGCGGTTGAGATGGTATGCAAGGACTTTGTCCATCATAGTCGCAGCCCTGAGGAAGACCCATCGCCATGTGCCACTGATATAATCCACCGTCCGTATCACAACCACCGACGGTATAATTAGAAAGATTAGGATTAATCTCATTATCACCATAACAATACTTCTCAATACCATCAGCATAGTCTCCCTGATTTTGAGAACCAGCGACTCTAGTCCCAACATTTAAATTCTCCGCCATCCAACACTGCGTTCCAATTAAAACAGTAGAGTAGGTTTGAGAGTCTCGAGTATCGGTTAAAGTACTACCGCAAGAGAACCCAGCCGGAGGAGTTTCTTCTTCCTCTTCTTGTTCACCACCAACAGCAATAATTCCGGCTGGGGTTAGAGTTTTGTTTCCTGGAATAATAGATCCAGTAGTGTTACCAATACAGAAAGAGATAGAGTAAGAGGCACCACTTTCTACTTGGGTATAAGCTAAAGCATTTTCATTTTCACTACAATCACCATCGGCTGGGATCGGAGCAGTTGGAATAACTTGGAGGTAGGTAGTGGTGGCATCTGAAGTAGTAGAGAACAAAGAGCCTTGTGCCCACTCCCCTTCAGTTGGGTAACGACCATTGTCGTTAAAGAATAGTTCTAGCGCAGTTTGAACTTGTTTCATATTGCCAACTCTCTTAGCATCTCTTGATTTAGATCTAGCGTTAGAGAGAGCAATAATTGAGACTGTAGCTAAAATACCAATGATGGCGATAACAACGAGGAGCTCAATGAGCGTAAAGGCTTTTTTAGGTTTGAACATAGAGATTTATTATATAATTTAAAGAAACTCTTATTAATATTATTATAACTCAAAAAAAATTATTTAACCATAATAGCTACCTTATTTAGCAAAACCATCGAAGACTTGGCTAAATTCATAAAAAACAAGGTTCAGTCTGGCGCCGCTGTCTTCAATGGCTTAAGCGAAAAAGCTAACGACCTCTGCCAAACGGTAAAAGACAAGTTAAATAGTTCTGGCTCCTACTTCATGATTATCTCCGAAGTATTAAAAAGAATCTTTGACTTCATGCAAGAAAAGAAAGAAGCTAAGGTCGAGAAGAAAAAAACTACCAAGAAATAGTCTCTAAAAGAAAAAGACATCTCAATCAGAGATGTCTTTTTTTATATCAATAATTTAATTTTTTGCGAGACCAATAGATGATCCTCGACTAGATAGGATCTTGGAGACAACGTACAGAAACACCAGTAATAGTCATCGACTCACCTTCTATAAAGTTTGAATTATCTGCTTCAACGTGCCAATTCATAGGTCCGCCAGAAAAAAGAGAGGACCAAAACACGCCAAAGTTTTTAAAGTTATAAAATGATCCGCCGTAACTACTTCCACCCCCCAGAGCAGTAAAGCCAGAAGAGTTAGTGGCTCCAGTATTAGGGCTATTCCAATGAGAAGTTCCAACCTCCTTTAAACTGTCGCCAGCCGGCGGACAACCGTCTAGTGAATTATCACAACTCTGACCAATTAAATAAACAGCTAAAGCAAAAAAGTCGGCTCTGGCTGGAACGTGCCAGCCTGTCGGGCAAATACCCTGGGCCCCTTCGGTTGAACTATATTGCATAGCTTCATCCCATTGATAGATTCCACCATAAATTAGACAATTGGCAGCATCATTATCATAGCAATGTTTTTCAAAGACACTGTTGTCCGCCTGATTAACACTGCCAAGAACCATATCGCCAATATTTAGATTCTCCGCCATCCAACACTGACCATCAATGTTAACAGTGGCATAAGTTTGAGAGTCACGGCTATCGGTTAGGGTGTCACCGCAAACAAATTCTTCCGGAGGAGTTTCTTCTTCCTCTTCTCCTCCAACAGCAATAATGCCAGCCGGAGTTAAAGTTTTATTTCCAGGAGCAATAGTACCAGTGGTATTGCCAATACAAAAAGAAATGGAATAGGAGGCACCACTTTCTACTTGGGTATAAGCTAAAGCATTTTCGTTTTCACTGCAATCACCATCAGCTGGAGTGGGAGCAGTTGGGATAACCTGGAGATAGGTGGTGGTAGCCGAAGAAGAAGTAGCGAATAAAGATCCGAAAGCCCATTCTTCTTCAGTTGGGTAACGACCATTATCGTTAAAGAATAGTTCTAAGGCTGTTTGAACTTGCTTCATATTACCAACCCTCTTAGCATCTCTTGATTTAGACCTGGCATTAGAGAGAGCAATAATAGAGACTGTTGCTAAAACACCAATGATAGCAATAACAACCAGGAGTTCAATGAGGGTAAAGGCTTTTTTAGGTTTAGACATAGAGATTTATTATATAATTTAAATAAATTTTATTGATATTAGTATTATAACTCAAAAAAAATTATTTAACAATAATAACTACCTTATTTAGCAAAGCCACAGGCCCGATCACTACATTTAATTCCATCTTTATCTTCAATTAATAATGATTGGCATTCTGGACATTTCTCTCCGGTTGGCTTGCCCCAATAGGCATTCTTACAGTCAGGATAAGCACTACAAGCGTAAAAGGCGCCACGACGGCTGAACTTCTTGACTATCTCACCCTTACCGCAAGAAGGACAAGTAACCTTAACAGCATTCTCATCAGGAATATTCTTAATATTCTTACAACCAGGATAAGCGCTACAACCCATAAACGGCCCAAACTTACCATTCTTAACCGACATCGGTGATCCACATTTGTCGCAGACCTCACCGGCAAATTTAACCTGCAAAGCTTTTAACTTCGCTTCGGCTTCAGGCGATGTAACTATTCCCGGTTTAGGTTCGCCGGAAGACTTAATATTTTTACAGGTCGGGTAATTACTGCAAGCTAAGAACTTACCATAACGACCAGTTTTGACAATCATTGGAGACCCACATTTGTCACAAACTTCACTTGATTTTTCTTCTGGCATAATATTATCTTTGTTAACTTCTTTATATTTTTCTTCTAAATTTTTATGAAAAGGTAAATAGAAATCAGAGATAACCGGCACCCAATCTTTTTTTCCAATCGCCACTTCATCTAAATTATTTTCCATCTCCGCGGTGAATTTGAAATCTACAATATGATGAAAATGGGCGATTAATAAATCAATAACGACAAAGGCGATTTCAGTCGGTGCTAAACGTTTCTTGTCGTCCCGAAAAACATAATTACGATCAATGATGGTAGAAATTGTCGGAGCATAAGTGGAAGGACGGCCAATACCATATTTTTCCATCTCCTTCACTAGTCCAGCATCAGAATAGCGAGCTGGAGGAGCGGTAAAATGCTGTGTTCCAGATAATTTTTCTAAACTTAATTTCTCCCCGCTGGTTAAATTAGGCAGGGTTTGATCCTTAGTTGATTCAGGGTAGATTTTGAGATAACCTTCAAATTTCAAAACTTGTCCTGAGGCCCTAAAATGATATGGGGTATCAAGAGCAGCGATATCAATAACAGTCACTGCTAAAAGAGCTGGTGGCATCTGAGTAGCTATGGATCTTTGCCAAATTAATTTATATAAACGATATTGATTTGGTTCTAATTTAACCTTTAGATCTTCGGGGTTATTACCAACCTCAGTTGGACGGATGGCCTCATGCGCCTCTTGAGCATTTTTACTCTTGGTTTTGAAAACCTGACCGCCAGAAATAGCATATTCCCTTCCCAGCTCTTTAACTAAGTATTCATAAGCGTCGGTGGTAAACTTAGCTGAAAGGTTTAAAGAGTCAGTCCTCATATAAGTAATATAACCCTGTTCATATAATTTCTGAGCAACCATCATAGTCTGCTTGGCACTAAACCCTAAAAAACGATTAGCGGTCTGTTGCAAGGTAGAGGTAGTGAAAGGAGTCGGGGCCTTTTTTTGACTATCTTTATGTTCTACTTTAAAAACTTCATATTTAGCTTCTTGTAATGATGCCACTAAATTATCAGCTTGTTCCTTATTTTTGATAAACATCTTATCAATCGTCTTGCCGTTAATTTTGTTGAGATCAGCGCTAAATTTAATATCAGCATCAGCTGTTTTAGAAAAATCTCCAGTGATACTCCAATACTCTTCATTCTTAAAGGCTGTTATCTCTCTTTCTCTTTCAACAATCAAACGAACAGCAACACTCTGAACTCTACCAGCTGACAAGCCTCGGGCTACTTTTTTCCATAAGAAAGGTGAAAGTTCATAACCAACCAGACGATCTAAGATACGACGAGCTTGTTGGGCATCAACCAATTTTTGATCGATTGTTCGAGGATGTTCTAAAGCACCCAAAATAGCCGCCTTGGTAATTTCATGAAAAACAATACGTTTCGCTTTTTTAGAATCTAATTTTAAAGCCTCACTTAAATGCCAAGCAATAGCCTCTCCTTCGCGGTCCTCGTCCGAAGCCAGAATAACTTCATCAGCATCCTTAGCTAATTTTTTTAAGTTATTTAAATTCTTCTTGGCCTTGTCAGGAACGATATAGGTCGGTTGAAAATCATGCTCAATATCCACTCCCATGGTACTTACCGGCAAATCACGAATATGACCAAAGGAAGATTCGACTTTATAACCCGATCCCAAAAACTTGCTAATAGTCCGGGCTTTAGTTGGAGACTCGACAATAATTAGATTCATAATTACCTAAAATGAGATATATAATATAACCTATTGTATACGTTCCGCTGAGACTGTCAAGACAAAAGCAAAAAAGCTCTGATGTGAGCTTCTTGTTATTTCTAAATTATTTCTTTTTTGATTCCTGGAATTAACTCCGTAATTTGTTTTAACTCCTCAGCCTTAAATCTTCCCAAAACAAATTTATCAGCCGGGATATACTCCCGCTCCTCAATTCTGACCCCCACTCTAAGTCGTTTAAAGTTAAGGGTCTTAGTGTGATTAATAATTGATTGAACTCCATTATGACCGGCACTCCGAGAACCAACAGCTACTTTCATTTTACCCAGATCAATATCCAAATCATCATGAATAACAATTAGGGTGTCAGACAAATCAGCATTCTTAGTCGAAAACAACTTTAATTTTTTTGGCAGTAGATGATAATAATCCAAAGCGGCTCGAACAGCCATACCAGAATTATTCATAAAGGTCTGGGGCTTAAGATAAAGATCGCCTCCCCGTTCATAAACTAAAGCGTTCCACTTTTTATTAAGTGTCCATTTAACATCGCCCAGAATAGAATCTAAAATCAACCAACCAATATTATGGCGGCTTCTGGCATATTGTTCTCCGGGGTTACCCAAACCAACGATTATTTTCATATGACTTAATTATAGCAGAAAATAAAACAGACACCTAGCCTGGTGCCTGTTCCTATTTTAACTGCTAATTTACGCTTTTTGTACTTCAGCCGATCTTTCTTCGGACATACTATGGGTCTTAATGTTTTTGACAATCCGAATGCCGATTGGGGTTCCAACAATATTAAATTGAGCTCTCAGTTGATTTTCGATAAATCGCGCATAGGAAAAATGCAGATCATCATGAGAACCAATCCGAACTTCAAAACGAGGTGGATTGACCTTAGCCTGAGTGATGCGATAAATATGAGGATGACCAATACCCTTTCCTTTAGCTGGTTTATGAATTTTAACAATTCTTTTCAAAAATTTATCTAATTGCGAATCGCTTAACTTAACTTTACGAGCTTCAGCAATAGCCAAGACTAAATCAAAAATCTTATCAACCTTAGCTCCGGTCTTAGCGGACAAGAAATGAATTGGAGCCCAAGTAACAAAAGGTAACTTTTTATAAATATCAGCTGTCCATTTTTTGACATTTCTATCTGGAATCAAATCCCATTTATTAGCTAAGATTATAAAGCTCTTTCGAACATCAGTAATCTCTTCAATAATTTTGGCATCCTGATGAGTTATATCTTGACTGATATCAAGCATCAAAAGAGCAATGTCAGCATGCTTCAGGGTTGCTAGAGATTTCATAATGCCATATTTTTCTAAACGTTCAGCTTTATGACCATGCTTAGAAATACCGGCAGTATCAATAACATTAATAACTTTATCCTTATAAATAATTTCAGTCTTTTGAGGCTCTCTGGTAGTATGCGGAATATCACTCACAATTACCCGCTCATAACCTAAAATAGAATTCAAAAGTGACGATTTACCAACATTAGGTTTACCAATGATACAAACATTGATTGGCCGATTTTCATCCTGAGGTCCCTCACTATCATCATCTTCTTCGGTATAGCCTTCCCATTTTGGTTTCTGTGCCTCCTTGTCTTCCGGCAAACGACTAACAATAATATCCAATAAGTCACCGGTCGCTGAACCAGAAGCAGCTGAAATATAGACCGGTTCACCAAGTCCTAATTTATTGAAAATAGCGGCCTCATTCTTCTGACGATGATTATCAACCTTATTAACTACCAATATTAATCTCTCCTTTAATTCTTTTCGTTTCTGAAAAAATTTAGCCATATCTCTGTCGGCTGGCATAATCCCCGCTTTATTATCAACCATAAAGATAATCACAGCGGCTTTCTTAAAAAAAGTGACAACTTGTTTTTGCGTTTTTAAATCAATACTATTTAAAGGATTGTTTAATAATTTTTTGTCTGATAAATATTTGACATCAATAATTCCAGCCGTATCTACAACGGTAAAATTATGATTGCTCCAATAACCGACAGCTTGATTGCTGTCACGAGTAGTGTTTTCAATATCGGAAACCAAGGCTTGGTTTTTTTCAACGATACGATTAAACAAGGTGGATTTACCCACATTGGTCCGACCGACGATAGCGATAATTGGATGGTCTCCTGATATTTTCATATATTTATAATTGATGATTATTAGTTCCGACAATTAATATAAAGTCCGGTCGAGCTTGTTTTGGATTATTTTTTAACCCTTCTTTAATGTCAGCAACAAGCCATTCAGGTAATTCTAAACCAATAACCGCATTAGTATTATTTTTCAAAGCTTCTAAGGCTTGGGGTTTAGCGCCATAAGTTAAATCATAGATAACAGCGTCTTTCAAATCACGCTTAGTGGAATTAGCAGTTCTGATAGTTTTGATATTTGTTGCTTCTAAACGAGTCGAGACTTCGCTCGCTAGGCCACTGATATTAGTGCCGTTTCGAATCTCAATTGTTGCTGGTTCAGAAGAAATTTCTAATTCCTTCGGGGCACTCTTAGTTTCTGGCATTTGGCCAAAAACATCATTAACCATTGTTTTAATCTTCTCAAAATTACCTCCGATTGGAACAAGAATATAAGCGCCATCAACGCCACGAGAAGAAACTAGAAGTCCTCCTGGGCCGTCATCTAAACCAATAGAATTAATTTGCTCTTGCGGCGTATCTTTAAAAAGATCCCAAAGACGAAGTCCTTCCCAAATTTTTAAATTAGTAGCAGTATGCTCCAAAACTTGTCCCGCAATTCTAGTTAGCATCCCTGGCTTCAATATATTGCTAGAGCTCATCAGCTCATTGCGAACAGCTGATAATATTTTTTTCTGTCTTTTGCTCCGAGCAAAATCTGATCCTTCTAGTCCAACTCCATGACGACTGCGAGCATATTTCAAAGCTAAGCTACCATCCATTTCTTGTAAGCCCTTGTCGATATGTAAATGCTCATAACGAGAATAATAATCAGGATTGTCTTCTCGGCCTCTAATAGGATAACTATAGTCATCTAAAGTATTTTCAACGTCAACGGTTATCCCTCCTAATTCATCAATAATACTAATAAAGCCATCAAAGTCGACTCGAACATAATATTGGATTGGAATATCTAATAATGAGGACAAAGCATCAACTGTCGCCTGAGAACCGTCCTCTTTCTTAGCCTCAGCATAAGCATTAATACTATTCACCTTTTGCCAAACACCATTTGAATCTGGAACAGTTAGGTCGCGTGGAATAGAAATCAAAGCCACTTTTTTAGTTGATGGCTCTAAACTAGCTAACATAATAGTATCAGCTAAATAACCTCCATCATGATTCTCGCCACCCATTCCTAACAACAGAATATTTATTCGGTCTTCTTTTTCACCTAATAATTCATTATTGGAAGCGGCTAATAATTTTCCCAAGAAAGGAATATGGCCCAGCCAAGATTCCCGACTATCACTGCTCATTAGCATGGTAGCCGAGAAAATAATAATAGCTGCCACTAAAAAACCAACCACGTAGAAAAATCGACGGGATGATTTTGGCTCTTCCGGAACTTGATGATATTCAGCGAAATCCGGGTCATTAGCAATTTTTTTATTAAAATCTACTTCCATACCAATAAAAATAAAATAGCTTCAAGGGCTATAATTATAAACTCTAAAAAGATAAAGAGAAAATATTCATGTTAATTTCATTATAACGATATTAAGCTCTTTTGACAATGCTTCAAATACTAGTGTAAAATGAAATTAATCACCTAAAAATCTAAAATAAAAATAAAATGATTAGTAGCTCTCATAATGACAGAATTTTGAATATTGTCAAGTTAACCAAGCCACGTGAACGATCACAGCAGGGTCTGTTTATTATTGAGGGTGAACGCGAATTAGAACTAGCCCTAAAAAATAAATACCAAATTCAAGAGCTTTTCTACTCTCCCGAGATCAGCCCCAACAACAAATTTTCTAAGCACAACCTAATTACTACTGAAGTAAGCGCTAATATCTTCAAAAAAATTGCCTATAAAGAAAAACCAGATGGCTATTTAGCTTTGGCTAAAATAATTAAAAAAGATTTAAAAGGTATTAAATTAAGCGCCAACCCCTTAATCATAGTTCTAGAAATGGTTGAAAAGCCAGGCAATCTAGGAGCGATTCTGCGCACCGCCTATGCCGCTAAAGTTGACGCTGTGATTATCACCGATCCGCAAACAGACATCTACAATCCTAATGTTGTTAGAGCCAGTATGGGCCATCTTTTTACCAACCAAGTCGTTGTCGCCACCACTCCAGAAACCAAGGAATGGCTCAAGAAAAATAAGATCAAGAGTTATGGGACAACTATTAAAGCTAAAAAATATTACCATCAGGTCAGTTTCAAATCTCCCAGTGCCATTATTATGGGGACCGAATCAATTGGATTAAGCGCAGAATGGCTTAAAAACATTAATAATGAGATAAAAATACCGATGCAGTCCGGAATAGACTCCCTTAATGTTTCTGTTTCCAGCGCCATTGTAATCTACGAGGCCAAACGTCAACGAGGTTTTGTTTGACAAATATTATCAAATATGTTATAATCTCTATATTAATTGTTATTTAAAAACAGTCATCTAAACCCCCAAAAAAGCATAAGTCATGAAAAAAATATTGATAATAATCCTAACGGCCCTAACATTTACATCTTGTAAAAAAGACGAACCTAATACTGATGGTCCTCAAAGTGCAGAAATAGTAAATAATAAAAAATTTACTATTTACAAAGCATACGGGCAAATAAACCAAACAACTGACTCACGAACGTTCATGTTTTCATATGATAATGTTGCCTCTTGTGATAAATTTAACGTGACGGGGCAACCGGAGTTTACACTCGATCTAGAAAAAGATGAAATAAACTTTTGGTCAGACTATTCTGTTGACCCTTCCGATTTTCAAACCTATAGGCTTGAAAAAACAATAAACAAGAAACAGATTAACTTCCATTTCTCAGACCTTGATACTCTAAATTTTGTAACCAAATGTCCAATGAGTATTTTCAATGGCAGTTATTTTGTATATTACGAAGGACAATCTACGGGAGAATACCGACTGGCCAGAATAGAGGAAAATTCCTCCGGATATGGCGTAAGGACCATGGACATTAGTCTTACTCCCCCAAAAATATAATAAAAAGAGAAAAGAGACCCAAAACCAGGGTCTCTTTTTTAAATAAAAAATTACAATACTTTAGAGACATTTTCTATTTCGTTGACTTTTCAAACTAATTTTGATAGATTAAAAAGCAGTGGGCGCCCGTAGTTCAATGGATAGAACACCAGCCTTCTAAGCTGATTACGTAGGTTCGATTCCTACCGGGCGTACAAATTAAAAAATAATCCTTAAAAAATATGATAAAAAAGACAATTACCCCTAAAAAAGTGGTTGCCGCTAAAAAGGCCACCCCTAAGACTGCTGTCAAAAAAGTAGCCTCTGACAATCATAATTGTCATTGTTGCTCAGCTGTTTGCGGTAGCCGAAAATAAAAAAATATGATATTTTTAATTATTCTAGAGGTAGTGCTCTTAGTAATTTTGGTGTTTGTGGCCATGAATTTCTTCAACATTGTCTTTCGTGGTTTTGCCCCATTTTTTGCCGCCAAACCAGAAGTAATTGAAACTATAATTGATAATATCAAACCAGTTAAGGGCCAAGTTGTTTATGAACTGGGCGCTGGAACAGCCAACTTTCTAAAAGGAGTAGAGGCTAGATATCCGGAAGCGACACTAATTGGAATCGAAAATTCTTTCTATCCATACTTATTGACTAAGACAAAATTGAAGACATTGAAAAGTAAAATTGATTTCAGAAGAGGAGACTTATACAAAACTAGTCTACATGATGCCTCCTTTATATACTGTTATTTAATACCGACAATGATGCCAAAATTATCCGAGAAAATTCAGAAAGAATGTCGTCCTGGAACAATAGTTATCAGTTATTTATTTTCTATTCCTAACTTATCAATCAGAAAGACAATCGAAACTAAGAGTGGGAATATTTATTTTTACGAAGTTTAATTTTTTATATAGCCAATCTATATAGTATGGTGCCTATGGTTTAGCGGTAGAACGACGGGTTGTGGTCCCGTTAGTCTGGGTTCAACTCCCAGTAGGCACCCACAAAAAATAGCCCCTTTATTGGGGTTATTTTTGTTTTAGACTAGCCAGGCCCCTAACGGGAAGATAAACTAGTTGACATAGTTAAAATAATATGATATATTTTTTTGTTATATAGTTCATTTACAAAAATAAGTAGGTTAATTATTAAGTTTATTATGATTAGTAGGTTTAATAATTAATCTAATTGTTTTATTTAAAATAGGAGGAATAAAAAATGTACATGTTCATCGTTTATTACGTTATTGCAGTAGTTTTATTTGCAATTGGTGCTTACTTATGGTCTGGTGTTCAGCCGGAACGCTTTCCTAAAAGTACCGCAATTACCATGCCAATTCTTGCCATTTTTGGCATAATTACTTTAATTCTTTGGGGGGCAGTTCCGCCACCCGTAATGTAAATTAACATTGCTGATATCTAGGGCCCTTTTAATTTTCTAAATATTCCATCAAAAAAGTTTGCCAAGTTTTGCGATTAGCCACCCACAAAAAATAGCCCCTTTATTGGGGTTATTTTTGTTTTATTGTCGACAGATCTCTATAAGGGACAACTAACGTAACGCTATCTGTTCAACAAGATTCAATCAAAATTAACTTTGGACTACTGTTCAACCCGCAGGCCGGATTAAAGTTAAAAAGCGCTTCCGAAGGATTTTCAAGTAGTGTTCCCTTGTTTGTAATAATGCCGATAGAAATGGGAAGCTGGTCGGCAACCCCGACCTACTCACTGACTGATAACGCCATTGGTGGATTTATTACTTATTCCTTTAAATCCAAGTCGAACATTTATGGAGTGGGAATAAAGAGTATCAAAAATTCAGATCTGTATCTGGGACTGGGGTTTGGCATACCGGTGGCCCAAAATATGGCCAGTATGTTCATTGAAGTCGGGACACTAGAAAGCAAATTCGACCCCCAGATTTTTCTGGGACTATCGATACCCTTTTTACCGTAAATCGGTTAAAATACCCACAAAAGGCCAGAAAAATGAATTCTGGCCTTTTTCATTGGTTGACATAATTAAAGAAATGTGATAAGATGAGATATTGCTCAAAATGAGTAATGTTATTTAAAAACTTAAAAATCATTAGAAATGAAAAGAGTAATAACCACAACCCTAAAATGGATTTTGGCTTTATTATTTCTCTACAACACTGGAATATTCTCTAAAATAAAAGTCCGCGACTTCGAACATATGAAGGATCCAATGGAAGAAATTAGAGACAGACAGTGGTTAGCTGAAATAACAAGCCGAGCCAGAGAATTAGGCGACGGTTATACTCCGTCGCTATATTTTGAAGATCTATTAAAAATAGAGATGAGAAAAAGACATGATAGTATTTATTATACGATTAATACTAATGACTTTATCTCATCCCTCCATCAGCTCAACATGGAGCGCCGAGAGAAACTCCAATGGAATGGGGACGAAGCCGGAATGGAAAAATTTTGGGAAGAAACATCTATTGCCCAAAAAAAATTTGATGCCGTGGTTGATCCCGGCAAAGAAGCCCGCCTAGCCCAAACCAAAAGAGAGTTTAGAGATGGCACTATGTTTAAAAAAGTCCTCTCTTGGTTATGGCGCTGTTACACTAAGAACTTTTTTCTCGCTTTAGTCCTCCTCTACTTATGGTGGGTCGAAGAAAGAGAAAAATGGCGAATTAATAACCCACTAAGTTTTATAATCTGCCTTCTGATTTATCCTTATACAATCATCAGGACACTACTTAGGAAACTGGATTATCAAACTAGACAATGGGCGATGGAGATTGCCTTTCGTCGAACTGAGAAAACTATCTTTACTCTGATCTCAGAAGATGAAATGGCGATTATCAAAAAATTCGCCGCCAAAGGACAAATAAAGAACTATAAAGAGTATTTAAATGCTAGGGGGTTAGTTGTCCGACATTCTTTTTTGTCGGCCACATTGGTCACTATCATTTTACTCTTGATTGTTCCTAGGCCACAAAGCCTAGCCAATAATCTACCAACTGTTAAGGGAGCTAAATATTTTATAGAGATAAAAGCTCCGCCCGGGATACAAACCATTTCCACAATGATTATCAATGCTCAAGATTGGGACAAGTCAGAAGCAATTTTGACCCCCGATAATGTTGATATCGTTTGGGAGATGGAAAAAATCCTATATGATCTAATACCTAAAATAAGCCAAGGCTTTGTTAAGACACTAGATCCGATTCCGCTTAGCAAATAATTATTTACAGAAGAAATTCAATAAAATAATTATTTACTAAAACGAAGGAGATCAAAAAAATGAAAAAAATATTAGTGTTCTTAGCAATAGTTTTAATGGCATTACCACTGACTGCTCAAGTCAATGTGACCTCAGAAAGTACGGTTAAATCTGATTCGAACGTTTATAACGTTCCAGTACAAAAATTAGAAATCAGCAATAATGATTTCAAAATCAGATATGACTTCAAGGCTGGAGGTCCGGACATTGCCGGAGTATTTATTCCCAAAATCATCAGTGATTCTAGTAACAACTTAGGTTGTGCTTTAATTAAAACTGGTGACGGAAATAAAAAAGATCAGTTGGTAACTGACCTGTGGGCTAATCGCACTTGGGGTAAGAAACTTTACACCGGGATAGAAGTTGGCCGTATTGTTGGACCAACCAATAAACCCTGGGACTTTATTGTCAGTAAAGTATCTTATGGCCCGTTTACTGCTGAAGGCGGTATTCTAGCCTATCACCCATTAACTGACGGAATCAATTCCAAAGATGCAATCTATGCTTGGGCTGCCTATCACCCCGAGCATGCCTACGTTGCTCTTGGAAAACAGATTAATACCTATTGGGCATTTGTCGGGACAAAGAATCTAAAAAAATTCGGCAACCTGACATTTGGCAACTATGATACCAAAACCAATAATTTCTGGTTTAAGTCTCAAACTGGATTAGGAGAAATCAACCAAGGTTTCTTCAGCCAGGATATGTACATTGAGGCTACTTCATATTTAGTAGTACCACCGTTTTTCTACAAACATTTTTCTCCTTTGACTACCAAAGGAACATATTCGATAAAAATGGAAGGCAGAAGAACAAACGGGGTCCATGGCTATGAAGTTATGGGCGGACAGATTATTGGTAACAATATACTCCAATTAGGCGTTGGAATAAATTCTGAATACAAGAATGATAAGTTAAAACTCGGTCCAGCTATTGAGCTTTATAAAAGCTGGAAAATTGATAACCTTAAAGGTTCAATCGAGTTAAGACACGATTTTTTGTATCAGGCCACTAGTGCCTATATAACGATAAAATACTAAATAAACTACCGAGCCCTTACGGACTCGGTATTTTTTATAACTCAAGCTTCGCTTGTCCGCTGTCTTCTTGGCCTTGATGCTGAATATACTTCTTAATCTGTTCTTCGTCCAAGCCCGCCGTTGAGACAAAATAGCCATCCGACCAAAAGCCCATGTGCTTGTCGTAAACTTTATCAAGAAATGGGAATTTACGTCGCATGGCCTTGGAACTATTTGATTTGAGAATATTAACAGCATCACTGATTGCCCACTTTGGTGGGATGGAAATTAGTAAATGAATATGGTCTTCATCGCACTTGGCTTCGTATAACTCTAGATCTGGATAGTTGCGACAAATGCGACGTAAAATGCCAACACAAAAAGTACCCATCCCTTCCTTGAGGGCTT
>JBAYNC010000001.1:0-38073 GCA_041679025.1 Patescibacteria group bacterium | reverse complement strand
TAAACATAAAATTAATATTATTTTTTAGCGAAATAAACTGCTAGCTCCGCCAAACGATTTGAATAGCCCCATTCATTATCATACCAAGCAGTCACCTTCAACAAATCACCATCAACCACCTTAGTCATTGGTAAATCAACAATAGCACTATAAGAATTACCAATAATATCAGTAGAAACTAAAGGTTCTTCGCTGGCAGAGATAATGCCAGCATATCGCTTCATCTTGGCCACTTTTTTGAAAACTTCATTAACTTTCTCTACACTCACCTTTTTCTTGGTCACGAAAACAATATCACATAAGGAACCAACCGGAGTTGGAACTCGAACTGCCAAACCATCAAACTTATCTTTCAAAGACGGAATTGTTTCCGTAACTGATAAAGCAGCACCGGTAGTGGTTGGGACCATATTTAAAGCTGCCGCTCGAGCTCGTCTCAAATCTTTATGAGGTCCATCAACTAAATTCTGATCAGCGGTATAGGAATGGATGGTGGTCATAATTGCTTTTTTGATCCCAAAATATTGACGCACAATATCAGAAACCGGAGCTAAACAATTAGTAGTACAAGAAGCACAGGAAAGCATTCTATCAGATTTAGTAATTTTATCTTCATTAACACTGATAACAATTGTCTTGACCTTGTCCTCTTTGCCCTTGGCCGGAGCGGAGAGAATAACTTTCTTGGCGCCAGCCTCTAAATGGCAAGATAGTCCTTCCTTATTAGTAAAACGACCAGTGCATTCCAAAACAACATCAACATCTAATTTTTTCCAAGGTAAAAGAGCTGGGTCTTTTTCTGCTAGAACCGGAATTTTTTGACCCTTGATAATTAAATGCTTAGCGTCAAAATCAACCTTAGTATCATAAATACCATAACAAGAATCATATTTTAATAAATGCGCCAAAGTCTTAGTGTCAGTTAAATCATTAACAGCGACCACCTGAACATCTTTATGTTTCTCTAAGACAATTTTTAAAGTGGCTCGACCAATTCGACCCAAGCCATTAATTGCTAGCTTAATCATAGTTTTAAGTCTAAATAATAAATAATTTATGCTTTAATTATAGCACAAAAACAATAAAAGAGGCAAAACAAAAAATACCCCCGAGCAGGAGTATTTTTATCTCTGAAAAATATTAGAATAATTATTTTTTCTTATTATGTCGATTGAGATCAACCTCAACGACGACATACCCCTCACCTTTTTCTCCTGGAAACTTAACATCAACTGATTGTTTTAGAACATGATGCCCTAAAACCTCACCTCTTTGACCATCAACATTAACTTTGGCCCCAATTGGCGGTAATTTTTTAGCTAACTCTTGATAACCATCATACTCATAAGACAAACAACACATCAGACGGCCACACATCCCGGAAATACGATCACTACCTCGATGAACCACCTGTTGAGCTTCAGCCATTTCTGAAGTAATAGAAGAAAAATCTTTAATAAACTTCTTACAACAAAGATCCCGACCACAATGGCCACAATCCCCATTAACCCGAGCTTCATCTCGAGCTCCAATTTGAGTCAAGCGAATACTAGTATTGAAGTGGGTAGTTAAATCTTTAACTAATTGGCGAAAATCGACCCGACCCTCAGCGGCAAAAGCAAAATTCAGACGAGAACCATTCAAAGCGAAGTGAGTATCTACCAACTTCATTGGCAAATTATATTTTTCTGCTAGTTCTTGGCAATAGACCAGGGCTTCTTGCTTCTTCTTTTCAGAAACAACTTTATCCAAATCTTCTGTTGTAGCTAAGCGGACGACTGGCTTTAGCTCTTCAGTTTTTTCCTCTGGCTCCTTTAAAAATCCAACCACTTCACCAATTTCCAAACCTAAATCAGTATCAACAATTACTTGATCATTAATTTTTAGAGAAATATTTTCACTATTAATAAAATTGTATTTTTTATCCCAGGGAGAAAATTGAATTTGAACTATTTTCATAGGCGTAATAAGACAATTCCGCCATCGAGGCGGAATTGAAAAGAAAAAAAGTTATAAACTATAACGGATAAACTTGTCGATCTTGACACCACCTAAGATATCTTCGACCGTCTTTTTATCATCTTTAATAAATTCTTGCTTTAAGAGACAAACCTCAGAATAATATTTGTTAATCTTACCCTCGGCAATCTTCTCAATCATTTGTTCTGGCTTACCTTCCTTCAAAAGCTGTTCACGATATATTTCTTTTTCTTTGTTAATCTCTTCCATTGGAACTTCCTCTGGTAATAGGTAACGAGGATTAGAAGCTGCTACTTGCATCGCAATATCGCCAGCTAATTCGCTCTTACCAGCTTCTGACAAAGCTACTAAAACACCAATCCGACCACCTAAATGAGAATAACTAGCAACAGTAGCACCAGTTAAAATAGCAAAGTTCTTGATACTCAACTTTTCTCCAATAGTACCACTTAAGGCGTCTAAAGTATCTTTAACTGACAGACCATTAATTTGCAAAGCAAGCAAGGTCTCTAAATCAGTTGGTTTAGAATTTTTAATAAGGTCTAGGGTTGTTTGAGAGAATTCTTTAAATTTATCATTTCGAGAAACAAAATCAGTTTCAGAATTAACTTCTAAAATATAACCTTCATTTTTTTCATCGTTAACAGCAACTAAAACCAAACCTTCACTGGCCTCGCGGTCAGTTCTTTTGGTAGCTTTAGCAATTCCCTTCTTACGTAAAATTTCTACCGCCTTGTCCAAATCGCCACCAGACTCTTCTAGAGCCTTCTTGCAATCAACCATACCAGCACCAGTTTTTTCACGTAAAGCTTTAATTTGTTCCATATTATTTACAAAATTAAATAATTTAAATTTATCTTATTCTTTTTTGGCCTTTCGAGCCTCAACAATAGCATCAACTACCGCGGCCAAAAGCACTTTCACAGTTTTAGTAGAATCATCATTGGCTGGGATAGGATATTTTACCAAATCAGGATTGACATTAGTATCGACAATAGCAATGACCGGGACTTTCATGCTAAGAGCTTCTTCAATGGCTGTAGCCTCTTCCTTAATATCCCAGACGAATAAAGCGTCAGGGAGTTTATTCAGATTGACCAAACCACCTAATTTAGCTTCCATCTTTTTGAGCTCACGATCAATATTTAAACGTTCTTTTTTGTTATATTTATCTAATTTGCCCTCTTCCTTTTGAGTTAATAAATCTTGATACTTCTTAATAGATCGTTTAATAACTACAAAGTTAGTCAAATAACCGCCGGACCATTTTCCAACGATATAAGGCATTCCGGAAGCAATAGCCGCTTCCTGCATCGGTTTCTTAACTTGATTCTTGGTACCCACAAACAAGATTGATTTTTCCTCTTTAACTAATTTTTGCATATAAGTTAAAGCACTCTCTAAACATTCTTGAGTCTTATTCAAATCGATCACATAGACACCTTTTTTAGAACAAAAAATGAAAGGCTTCATTTTTGGGTGCCAACGATTAGTTCTGTGACCAAAATGGGCACCGGCTTTAAACAATTCCTCAATTTTAGGAATATTCATAGTTTTTTTTTCTTTAAACGTCTATTCCGCGGATCTAATTAATGATAATTAGACAAGAAAAATAAGCGGAATATGATGTTTTTTATTATAAATTATAAAATAGAGGTCTAAACCTCTAAGTCCTAGATTAGCTTATTTACCTAAAGATGTCAAATAATTTAACGATTGGTATAAATTTTTCAATATTGTAACTTTAGACAAATAAAAAAGGAAGGCTATTGCTAGACTTCCTTAAAATGATGACGATGCAACCGGTTAAGCCACCTTTAATACCTTAATTTGCTTAAGAATACCATCGGTATGGCTTTTGATGAAGTTACCGCACTGATAATCGTGAATCATCCACCAGCATGTCACTGGATTTTTCTGATCCTTCGATACATCGGGACGGAAAGATTTTTCCAAATTTGTTTTTTCGCTGAGCCAGTAAGCGGCTGTTTTTGTCCAAAGTCCGAACACGTTGCCCAAAAAAACTTTTTCATTGGTAACTTCTTCACCCTTATCAGTTCGATTAATGCCATATTTTGAGCGGCCAGCATTGTGGAAATGTTTCTGCAAAACTTCAAGTGCTTCAATTTTAGCAGTAAGCTTACCATCACTATTGTGGCTTTTGAGCTCAAAAATTTCCTGGCTAAAACCACCGGTATCCTGGATTGGAGAAATAACCTGGAAGAGCTTAACGATAGCTTCCACTTTATTTTCCATGGCTTCAATTTTATTAATTTCCACCTCTAAGCTTTGGAGCTGCGGTTGGATTTTTTCAATAGTTTTTTTTGAACTAAAGAACAGGCTGGTAAAAAAATTTACTTTTTTCATGATTCTGATTTTTTTATAGTTAGACAAATTTATTTTTCAAAAGACTAAGTTATTCTAATAAACAAATTGTATCATATTAATCGATACTTGTCAAGTTTGGCATAAAGTTTCCACTAATACCCGAAAAAAATTAGTATTTTAATAATTTAATAGCCCAATCATACAAAAAAACAAGGTTTTTGGCCTTGCTTCCAATAAAAAATAAATTTTTATTCTTTATTTAAACACTATTCTTTTCCCCTCAAAATAATATGGGGTATGATCGTTTGCCATATCGCTGGCAAATTGATTTTCAATTTCCTCGACTTCATCAAAAATATTAGAAAGCTCTTCATTTGAAGATAATTCTTCAACTGGGAACTTTTCTGAAGCTTCTTTCCATCTTTTTTGACCATCTTCTTCACCGAGAAAATTGCGACTTTTGAACTCAGAGTTAATATCCATTATTACTACTTCATTTAACTCATGGTCAATTATACATCTTACTAAAAAATTACTTATAGAAACCCTGATTGCTTCCATGACTTGTATATTTTGTGATTAATAAAAAAGGACGATTATTATAGCTTAATAATATCACAATACTATAGATTTGTCAAGATGTTTCTAGCTTTGCTGGTAAAAAGCCCTGGTTAAATTATTATACTCCTGAACGGTGGCGTTATAAATATCCACTTTTAGCTGGTAATTAGCCGCTTTTTCATTATAACTATTAGCCGCCGTATTATATTGAGGAGTTAATTGGTTATAACCGCTGATATTACCGCTAGCCTTATAATTACTCAGAGTTAATAGCATAGCGTCTAAAACCTCCCGCTCACTCGCTAACTCCAAAGAAATAGCGCCTAAATCAGCTTCCGAGGTTCTAATAGTTTGCGCCAATTTCTTAATCAAGTCCACTTTAGCCATTGTTTGAACAATTCCAGAATAGACATTAGCCGAGCTCTTCTGATAAATCTCTAGGGTTCCCAAGTGATCGTCGCTAAAAATATTATCAAATTGACCAGAGTTTTCAGCTTGACCAGACTTCAGGGTGTTGGGAATAACCCCGATCGGAAAGAAATTGGTAGTTTCCATAAAACAATAACCAGAACCACCAGTAGATTTATCCTTGGGACAAGCAACGCCAGTAGCCGAGTGCTTACTATCAGGATAATCTAAGATAGCGGCGCCATATCCTAATTGCCGCAAAATAGCGACCGCCAAAAAACTTTTATCCGAGCAAACTCCTAAATTTCGATAAAGGGTTTCATAAATATAATTTGGTTGATTATCATTATTGAGCTTACTAGTGTCATAAGGAATATATTGTACAAAGGCCATAATAAATTCTACAAATCGATCACCGGTAATCTCATTATCCTGGGCGATCTTCTTTAAATCCTCAATAACCAAATCCAAAGTATTGTCGCCACTTCGAGAAGCTAAAAACATAGCATAGAAACTATCGCGTAAATTAGCCGGAGCGTTATTCTGCTGATAGGTTAAAACTCGAGGCATGGCACTATATCGCTCATATAAAGCCTTGCTAAAAATTCGATTTAGATAATAATCCTTGCCATCATATTTCCAAGAAAATTTAACAGCCCTCTGATCTGGACCTAATTGACTAACTGGAATTGGAGAAACATTAGAGGCGGAATCTAAATATCCTAAAACAATTGTATTTAAATCACTATTAGTTATTCCCTCGCCCAAACTACGGATTACCTGAAAGGCATCAAATGGACGACCTAAATAATTTAAGCGACCATTTAACGGATTAACATAATAGGCCTGCCCTTTATCTTGAACGCGCAAGATGATTCGACCCATAATATTTTTAGGTGGTCGAATAGCAGCGGCAAAAAAATCTTTTTCTGAGATGCCCAACCCCAACTTTCTCATGATGTTAAAAGCATCTTCCGGGCGTCCTAAATAATAACGTTTAGCATCAACTGGATAAACATACCAAGCCTGCCCCTTATCCTGAACTTGCAAAAAAATTCGACCAGACAAACTAGCCGCTTGAACCGGACGGGAAAAAAACAAACAACCAAGACTACAAACGATTAAAAATGATATATAGATTTTTTTCATAATTACAATGATAAGGCTTTTTTAATATCTGCTAAACTTTCTACCTGGACCATTTCAGCTCGCATCTTTCTGGCTCCCGGCAAACCGTTAACATACCAACATAAATGCTTCCGCATTTCCAGTATACCAGATTGACCCTTTTGTTTAAACATCAACTGGGAATGTCTAAATGCTAAACGGGCTATTTGATCAAAACTAATTTTAAATTGTGGATCTTCCAATTCTTTAAAAATCCAAGGATGCCCTAAGGCTCCCCGACCAATGCCGACACCGCCTGCTCCAGTCTCTGACAAAACCGATAACATATCAGATCGGTTATTAATACCGCCATTGGCTAAAATAATACCGGAAAAATAATTTCGAGCTTCTTTAATCGCCACCAAATCTATCGGGCCATTAAACCCTTGTTGCAAAGTCCGACCATGAATCATTATAGTGGCAATTTTTAAATCAGAAATATTTTTTAAAAAATCTTTTAATTTTACCCGACCAGATTGAGTCCTAACTTTTATCGACACTGGCAATTTAGTATTTGAGAGTACGGCCTCAATTACTGCTCGTGATTTTTCTAGATTAGCCATCAGAGCCGACCCAGCACCTTGCTTGGTAACTTTCCTAACCGGACAACCAAAATTGATATCAATACCATCGGGCTTAATCTTTTGAGAAATTATTTTGGTGGCTACCGCGAAATGCTCCGGATTAGAACCAAAAAGTTGGACGACATAAGGCCTTTCAGTCTTAGTAAATTTAAGCAACTTTAAAGTTTCTTGGGGATTGTAAAATAAGGCGGTAGCACTGGCCATCTCACTATATAAAACAGCGGCACCATATTTCTTAACTAAAATTCGGAAAGGACTATCAGTCAATCCAGCCAAGGGCGCCATAGCTAAAATTGGTTTTTTTAATTTCGACCAAAAATTGGAAGCCATATATTATTTTTTCATCAAGACAAAGCCACCAGCTCCATCCTTTAACAAATAACCTTGGTCTTCAATTATCTGACGCAATTCATCTGATCTCGACCAATCCTTGCTAGCCCGAGCCTCTTCGCGCTCTTGAGCCAAGGCCATGATTTCAGCCGGAATTTTCTCGACCAAATCTAAACCTAAAACTAAATCAAAATCTAAAATAGTCGCCAATTTGTCCGAGACTCCGAGCTCTGACTTTAGCATTTCTGAAACTACGGCTAAGGCTTGGGGCAAATTTAAATCATCATTAATAGCATCCAAAAATCGATACTTATATTCCTTACTAATTTCGCCGACCTCAGAACCCAAATCACTGACCTGATGGCGCAAATGATTCAAGCTATTCTCAGAGTTTTTTATAATCTCCTCGCTATACTCCATTGGCTTACGATAGCCAACGCTCAACATTGCATAACGATAAGCTAAAGGGTTAATCCCTTTTTGAATAAAAGCATTATCAAGAGTTAAAAAATTATCATCACTCTTGGCCATTTTCCTACCGCCGGCAATATTTAAGAAAGCTCCATGTAACCAATAATTAAAGAACTTCTTTCCGGTCGCTGCCTCGCTTTGAGCTATTTCATTGGTATGATGAACATTGATATGATCAATTCCACCACAATGAATATCTAAATTTTTTCCGAGATATTTTAAACTCATCGCCGAACATTCAATATGCCAACCAGGAAAACCAATCCCCCAAGGAGATTCCCATTCCATCTGACGTTTCTGATCAACCGGCGAAAATTTCCACAAAGCAAAATCGGTTGCATTTCTTTTGGCCTCGTTTTTTTCTATTCGAGCCCCCTCTTTCAATTCATCTAAATTTAAATGACTGAGCTTATTATAATCAGGAAGCTTAGCAGTATCAAAATAAACTCCATCGGGAGTAATATAAGTATAATTTTTAGATTCTAGAATCTTAATCAACTCAATTTGTTCCGGAATATTATCAGTCGCCTGACACCAAATAATTGGCTCAATAATATTTAAAGCAAGTAAATCTTTTTTAAAGGCTGTAGTATAAAACTCCGCCACTTCCCAGGCACTTCGGCCTTCTCGCTTGGAGCCCTCTTCCATTTTATCCTCTCCACCATCAGCATCACCCACCAAATGACCAACATCGGTAATATTCATAACATGCCGCACATTATAACCGTTGTAAGTTAAGACCCTCTTCAAGATATCTTCAAAAAGATAAGTTCTGAGATTACCAATATGAGCAAAATTATAGACTGTTGGACCACAAGTATAGAGACCAACTAAATCATTATCAATTGGAGTAAATTTTTCTAAACTGCGACTTAAGGTATTGTACAAAAATAATTCGGACATAGTTATTGTTTTTTATTCTTTTGATAAATATCTTTCATTTTTTGAAGTGACTTTTGAAAATTTAATAAGTTAAGACTCAGGTTATTCTTTCCAATCTTAATCTTTAATTCTTTCCCCTCATCAGTCTGCCCCCAATCGCATTCACCGAAGACGTCTTTAAGATCTTCTTTTTCTAATAATAATTTAGTTTGAACATCAAAAAGATTTTCTTTAACATCAAGATGCTCTTTATAAAGAGTTGCTAATTGGCTTTCAAATGAATTCAAGATACGCTTAACGATATCACTTTCCACATCAGAAGTTCCTTTTTGTTCTAAGGCTGGCATTAATTTTTTGAGATCTTCGTCGTCTAGTGACATATAGAAGGCCGGGACATTTCTAATTAACTTCTTCTGTAATTCACCATGCTTAAAAGTAGCGCCATATTTAACTAGAGCTCCATTATGCCCGATAATATCATAAATCTTCTGACCCTTATGACGATAGCTAAACTCATCATTAGCTCCCATCTCATCCACACCGCAAATTGGAGATCCAGTTTCTAAATTAACAATCAACATATCAACACCATGACGATAATCGTCATAAGGTGCGGTCCGGGCAACGATAAAATCATCACCAAAGAATTTATAAAACAATAAGGTCAGAGCTTTTTCCGTCATTATTCCGCGAGCGCCTTCGCGCATCTTTGTCCACTCTTCTTTGTTCATTTTCTTCTTAGCCGCGAACTCAGCCTCTTTATCTTCCACAAATCTCTCATCAACATCTTTGTCTGAAAATTTATACTCCCGACTATCAATTGAAGCATCGGGTTTTAAAAAATAACCAAAACGTTCATTGGTCTTGTCAGACATTTCCCTTAAAGCTAAATTCAATGACTCATTAGAAGTCTCTTTCTCAAATGAGTCAGGAACATTTAGCTTAGGCTTTTTTTTAAATTGTTCTAAATCGATCTGGCCAACTATTTTTATTCCCATATTATTAAATTATTTTTTATTTAAAAATTGTTTTCTTTTATTTTCCGGAAATTTCTCAATCGCATAACGCAACATTGTCCGAGGCATTAACTTATAGTATTTATATAAAAATTCCAACTCTAATTTCAGGTTCTTTTTTCCCACCTCTCGGAGCATCCAACCCACTGCCTTCTGAATCAAATCATGCTGGTCACTTAATAAAACTTGAGCAATATTTAAAGTGTCCTCAAATTGATTTTGTTTGATAAAAGCTAAGGTGGAAATAATAGCAATCCGCCGCTGCCATAAGTTTTTAGAAACAGCCAATTTATAAAGTGGTTTTCGATCAAAATCTAATAAATAAGCCCCTAAAATCTTGGGGGCAGAAAGATCAACCAAATCCCAATTGTTTATATTATTGGTGTTTTTTAAGTAAAAGTCAACCAACTTCTTTCTATCTTTTAAATCAGACCGCTCATACTTAAAAACTAAAATTAGAAGAGCAGTTAGGCGAAACTCATGGATTTTGGAATTTAACAAAATTTGCAATTCATTTAAAGAAACATCAATATTATTTCTAGCTATTTCTCTCTGCCGAGGCACCATTATTCCTAAAAAAATATCACCCGCACCATATTCTCCCGGAGCAGTCTTAAAAAAAGAAGACAAAATAACAGCCTTCTCCGGATTAGCACTAGCCTTTAACTCTTGAGCAATTTTAAGTTTAACCATATAACCTATCTTTTTAAATTAATATCAAAGGCGCCTTCTCCGCCCTCATTAATTTTAGCAAAATTGAATTGATATCCTCTATCTCGTAAAAAATTGTATACAAAATCATTCAAAACTCCACGGCCATCAATAGAATGAATTCCCTTACCGGTTATAACTCTGACTAACTGATAACCACGACGCGAAGCTTCAGCTAAAAAACTAATTACCGCCTCTTCTGCCTCAATTTTGTAAAAACCATGCAAGTCCAAAACATCATCTACTATTTTCCGATATTTATTTCTTTTTGGTAAACGAATTTTAGAGCCTTTCATACTAACGAGAAGCAATACTCTGCTTTAAAGCTTCGGCCTCAAATCTAGTCATATAAAAAGAAAAAGCTGGGCGATTATTACTACTACCAGAATTAACATTTAATTGTTCCGGTGATGAACTCCAAATATTAACTACGGCCAAAGCAAAGATTTGCAAGAAAGGATCGTATCTAACATCAAGGCTCTGAATAGATCTAAAAGCGATAGTCTTGATATTCTTAACAATAATTCCAGATCTAACGGTAAAACTATCAACTCCAATTTCTAGAGTAAAATAATAATATTCCAAATAGGCAACAAAAAAGATAATCGCCCCTAGAATAAATAAAATAAGGGCTAACGACATGGTCAATTTCAAATCCTGACTCAAAAACCAAGTTGGCAAGATACCAACTAACCAAACAATAATTATTCTAATTAAATGGAAGGCTAATACTGATTTAGGTAGTTTATAAGATTTAATAATGTCAGACATATTTTTAAAATAAGCTAGTTTGAATTTTATTAACACTGCTGGCAGAGGCAACATAATTACAATAATCACAATCTGTCCCGGGATTAGGAATATTATCCGACAACAAACAATCCTTGGCCTGAGTAATAGTCTTTTCGATCCAACTATCGCTTCCCGAATAAGGGATAAGTTTAATATCAAATTCTAATTTAGCGTCAAAAGCTTCTCGATCAGTCTTGCCGTTACAATAAACAAAATAACCAGTATCAGAAACGACGAAACCGTTTTGACGTAATAGCCATTGATAAACTTCCATTTGGCGCTTATAAGCAATCTGCCAATCAGCGTCGATATTAACCTCGCTCTCTTTACTAGTCGACTTATAATCCACTACATACAAAATATTTTTTTCATCAACCCAGACATCATCCACGGCGCCAAAAATTAATAAATTAGTGGGTTGATGATGATATCTAACTCCAGTAAAATTAGTCCGCCATTCATTCATGGCTGGATGACTAAAAGGAATAAGATCTAAACCATAAGACGCCAACAACGGGTGTTTGGAATTTTGGGCACGATGAATATCAAATTCTTTTTTAAGAAGCGTATCAACGGCAGTATTTAAATTAAAAGGAAATCCTGGTGGCTGAGATATTCCCAAACGACGATCCAAATAGAAACAACGCGGACAATTTAAAAACAGATCGATCTTCGAACGACTCAACTTAAAAGGAGTTTGACTATGGGGATCAAATAAGTTCTTAGTTTTGTTGGCGCTATAATAAATCGACATAGTGATTAATCTTTCAACATTAAATTAGTTAACCAAGATACGAGCCACAAAAATAAAGATAGAAAGAAGGCTGGCCAAAAACCAATTACCGCAAAACCCTTCACAAAACTAGCCACAAAAAGCACTAGCAAGGAATTAATAACTAAAGTAAAAAGACCCAAGGTCAAAATATTAATAGGCAAAGTTAATATCACTAGAATCGGACGAAGAATAGCATTAACCAGACCCAAAATAATTGCAGCGATAATAGCAGTGTAGAAATTAGCCACATCCACCCCAGCGATTAGATAAGGAGAAACTAAAAGAGCGATAACATTTAATAATAAACGAATAAGTAATTTCATATTTTTAATTAATTAAATAAATAAAGTCTATAACTCATAAATCATACCATACTCCGGTACAATTGATTTTGCCCCCAATTCTTTAACAATTCTCTCTGCTAAAATATCACTGGACTTTTCCTCGCCGTGACTGACAAAAATAGTTGTTGGTTTTGGATTACTAATGCGGCCAAGCCATTCCATAATCCGAGGAGCGTCAGCATGAGAAGAAAAAGAATTAATGACCGAAACCTTGGCTAGAACATCTACCGGTTGATCATCAATAAAAACACGACGATCGCCTTGAAAAATTTTTCGCCCCAAAGAACCCTGAGCCTGATAGGCCACAAAGAGCAAATGATTTAACTTGTTATCTAAATTCAACTTTAAATGAAAAGGGATTCTTCCACCAACACACATTCCAGATGAAGCTAAAATTACTTTAGGTGGTTGAGTAACATTAATCTTCTTTGATTCCTCCTTGGTTAAAGTAAATTTTAACCCCGGGAAATCAAAAATATCATCACCGGACCTAACGAGATTCCAAGACTCTCGATTATATAAATCTTCATAACGACGATAAATTTCTACCGCCTTAATCGCCAGTGGACTGTCTAAAAAAACCGGAACTCGTGGAATTTTTCTATTCTCCATTAAGTAATTTAATTCAAATAAAATTTCTTGAGTTTTTTCGATCACAAAAACCGGAATCATTAATACGCCTCCCAATCCGACAGTTTCTGTAATAGCTCGACGCAACTTATCAACCCCTTCTTCCTTAGTCTCATGAACTCCGCTAGCATAAGTCGATTCAGTGATGACAAAATCGGCTCCGTCAGCAAACTCTAAATTACGAATAATCGGCGAAGGTGAGTTCCCTAAATCACCGGAAAAAATAATCTTCTTCTCTCTGCCCTCATCAGTAATATATAATTCCACAAAAGCCGAACCTAAAATATGACCGGCATCACGGAACTTTAGTTTGATTTGATCATCAATAACACTCATATGATCATAAAGCAAAATTTCAAAATGATTCATGAGACCATCAACGTCCTCTTCAGTATATAAAGCCTCACGCCCCAAAACCATAGCCTCATGAGCAATAATTCGTGCCGCGTCAAGCAACATAATTTCAACTAAATCACGAGTCGGCTCCGTACAAAAAACCTTCCCCCGAAAACCATCCTTATAAAGTTTCGGCAAACGACCACAATGGTCAACATGGGCATGGGTCAAAAAAACATATTCGATTTCAGCTGGATCAAAGTGAAAATCTTCCAAATTTCTTTCCGCCGAAAAACGTTCTCCCTGAAAAATGCCACAATCTACCAAGAACTTTTTTCCTTCGTGCTCCAATAAATTACAAGAACCTGTCACCTCGCGACAAGCACCATGAAATGATAATTTAATCATAATAATTTAACGTAATTAATAAAATAATTTTGAGCGATATAAATTAAAAAAATAACATAAGCCCAATCTAAATAAAGACGTTTTAATAAATTTAAAATATATAAGATTAAAACAAAAGGATAAAGTAAAATAACTAACGGATTTTTCCAAAAGTTTCGATTAGCCATCATTAACAAAGAATTAGCGTCACCATTTGAAGGAATGGCTTGAAGGGCGATAACCACTCCCAAATACATAAACAATAGGTCCCACAAATTATAAATTGGCCTAACCTGAACAAACAAGAACATGGCTAAATAGGAATTGACTATTAAAGGACCAAAAGAAATAAGCCAACTGCTAATAAAGCCCCGAGGCTCATCATGAACCACATAACCAGCAACCTTTTGAAAACGAAACAAATTTATCTTATGAATCTTCACTCCACCCAAAACACAAAAAAGAGCATGAGATAATTCATGAACAACAATCCCTGGAGCCGTCAAAAGGGCATAAAAATAATAGAGTTTCATGAATTAATTATATCACAGAAAGAAGTCTAAACAAACATTGACAAACAAGACTAATTATTATAACATAACACCAACTTTAAAAACCCGAAGAATGATAGATAAAAAAATAAAGGTGTTTGAGAGGATTTATGTCCCCCCTTACAACAAGGACAAAGACAAAATCAAAAAGTTGGTCAAAGAAGCCCTGAATAATGGGTTTGATTGTCCAGGATGCCTCGGAAAAACTCAAAACGACAAAATCGAAGAGTTAACTAAGAACAAAGTATATTTTTTAGTGTTAGAGAAGCTAGAAAATAGTCTGACCATTACTCCAAAACACCAAAATAAAGTATTGCCCCATCTAGGTAATGACGACGTCATAGTCTATAGTTCCGAAAGAGCCATAGATTGGATCAAAAAACAGAAAATAAAAAAATAAAAGAAAAACCCTGAGGGCCATCAAAAAAGATGGCTCTTTAATTTTTATGCTATAATAGAAGCAATATGAATTTAAACAAAGAACAAGAATTATTTCAAAATGGCTATAACCTAATCGGTGGGGTAGATGAGGCTGGTCGCGGGCCACTTGCCGGACCAGTTGTGGCTGCCTGTGTGGTAATTGATAAGAATTTTGTAATCTCTGGACCAGAATTAGAATTAATTCGAGATTCAAAAAAATTATCAGCTCTAAAGCGAGAAAAAATATTTACAGTCATTAAAGAAAAAGCCATTGCTGTCGCTATCGGAGTAATTGATCACAAAACTATTGATCAGGTTAATATTCTCCAGGCTACATTCTTATCTATGAAAAAAGCCATCTCACAAATGGCTGTTTCTCCTGATTATATTCTAGTTGATGGTGGCCTAAGAATCCCTCGACTAGACCTCCCGCAAGAAGCTATTAAAGATGGCGACAACAAAATATTTTGCATCGCCGCTGCTTCAATTATTGCCAAAGTCAGTCGAGACTACCTCATGAATGAACTGGATAAAAAATATCCCGAATATAAATTTGCTCAACATAAAGGCTACGGCACCAAGCTCCATTTAGAAAAAATACTAGAATACGGCCCCTGCCCTATTCATCGCCTCAGCTTTGCTCCTATCAGAGATACGACTAAAAAATAAAAATTTAGGGCTGTAGAACATCAGCAACTCGACCATTAACCGAAATAATGACCTCCGAAACCTCAGAGAATTGCTTGAGAGTATTTGTGATCTGCGAACGAATAGCTGAAACTCGACACGAACCACCAACGGCCTTTTCTAAATCAACATCAAAATCAACTGTCAAAACTCCAGCAGAAAATATAATTTTTGGCAATTTAACACCAGAATTAATAGAAGTAAAAAATCCTAAATTAGTCTCTTCTTCGCTCGGACCCTGCAAAAGCTCAGCTATAACCGCTCCGTATTTATCATCGCTCAACAAAACCTGGCGACTAACACTATGAGTAATTTCACAATTTAAAACATTGGGATCAATTTTAGTATTACCAAAGAAAATTAAAACAGTAGATAACTCATTAGTAATTATCGGCTCCACCAAAACACAAGGAGTAGTCGGCTGAGGTGAGTTAGGATGACCATGGGAAACCCAATTCCCTTCTGAACAAATCCAACCGTCCTCACCACCAACAACTCGGAGAGTTAGAACCACCAAGATTATTAAAGAAATAATCAATAAGGCCCAAAGAATATTTTTTTTCATAAGACTATAATTTACATTTTTTCTCCACGCCGCTCTTCATGTTTTTAATCTTGTAAACTTTCTTTTGTAATTCTTCATCACCAAAAATAATAACTTGGTTAATTCCCTTCTTGTTGGCATATTCCAATGCCTTATTAATTTTAACAACCTCTAATCCCATTTCCACATTCAAGCCCTGCGATCGTAATTTTTTAACTAGCTTTATTACTTCCAACTCTAAATCAGAGCTCAGAAGAGGCAAATAATATTTATGAGTATCACTGAGATCAAGCTTCTTCAACACGCCCCAGCTCTCCAAAAATAACTTAGCAGTTTCATCACCAATACCAAAACCCAAGGCTGGGAAGCTCTGAGAACCAAATATCTCTGCCAAACCATTATAGCGACCACCACCGAACATAGCCCGATTATTCTCCGGATGTTTATCAAACATCTCAAAAATCAAGCCATCATAATAATCAAAGCCACGAATAACACTCGGCTTAAATTCAATCAGTTTTTGATAACCCAAATCCTTCAAGGCCTTCATGGTTCTTTCTAAATCCTTGAAACCCTGACTACCAACTAGTTCCGGCAAACGATTTTTCAAGTCATCCAAACTAACGGCGGTCATGAATTTAACGATAATATTAATCTGAGCCGTCTTTAGGCCTAAATCTGACAAGCATTTACTAAAATCAGCCGAACTCAATTTCAAGTATTTATCTAAAGTCCGAGCCACAGCTAATTTCTGGTCATGACTAACACTAGCTAACAATAAAAGGTCATTCAATAATTGACGGTGGTTCAAAGATAATATAAAAGAGTCTTTAGGCGGATTAAAAGCCAAGACTAAATCTAAGGAAAGAGTTAGAATCTCAATATCGGAAGACGAGGATTCACTTCCAAAAATATCACAATTTAATTGCCAAAACTCTCGATTGCGACCTCTTTGTGGTCTTTCATTTCGGACAAAATTAGCAATTGAAAAATATTTAATCGGTTTAGGACAAGTAACAAAAATTTTAGAAACTAATCGAGTTACCGATGGAGTCATCTCCGGCCTTAGAGCCAATTCTCGGCCTCCTTGATCAATAAATACCATAAGTTCTTTGTTTCCGACATCCTCTCCGCTTTTCGCTCGATAAATTTCAGCATTTTCTAGAACTGGAGTTAAATACTCTTCAAAACCATAAGACAAACAAACTCGTCTCCAAGTATCAAAAATATATTTTCTAATTTTCAACTCCTCCGGCAACCAATCAGCCATACCCTTAACCGCCTGATTTGATATAATTTTTTTAGACATATAATTTAAATTACAAATTTATCTTGTAGTTTCTCTTTAGCCAAATTCTGTGCCTCCAACAAGCTATCAAAAGTTCCAGTATCAATCCAAGCACCACTAATCATCGCCACCTCTAATTCACCCTGCTCTAAATACCATTTATTAACATCAGTAATTTCTAGCTCACCCCGAGCCGATGGTTTCAAATTTTTAGCCACATCAACGACTCGATGGTCATAAACATACATCCCGGTTACGCAATAATTAGATTTAGGTTGAGCTGGCTTCTCTTCAATGGAAATAGCTTTCATATCAGCATCAAATTCAACGATACCAAATCTCTCTGGATCTTTAACTTGCTTAGCAAAAACTTTAGCTCCAGATGTAAAACTCTTAACGTCTCCAGCAAGATCGTCCTCAAAGATATTATCCCCCAAAATCATACAAACCGAATCGTTATCAATAAAAGTTTCACCAATAATAAAAGCTTGGGCCAAACCCTCTGGTTTATCCTGAACTTCATAAGTGAACTTGACCCCAAACTCCTTACCGCTACCTAAAAGATTTAAATAATCGCCAGCTCTTTCGGGAGCAACAATAATCAGAATTTCTTTAATCCCCGCCTTGATCAAAGTATTTAGGGGATAATAAATCATCGGCCGATTATAAACCGGCAAGAGTTGTTTAGAGGTTACCTTAGTACAAGGACGAAGTCTGGTGGCACTGCCACCAGAAAGAATTATACCTTTCATAAATTTAAATATTCAGCTAGCGCCTCCGAGAAATCTCGCAGAGGCGGTGTTTTTGTATTAATTAAAACCGAAAATTTCGGTCGTTTTGCCGGGCGAGGAAATTCCCCACTCGAAACTGGTATTAGTTTAACATTAATTCCAGCAATTTTAAACAATTGGCTCACAGCGCCATACCAAGTAGTCGGGTCAGAACCAACTAAGTGATAAACACCAAAAGGATATTCTTTTTCTAATAACTCCTTAGTTCTTTGAGCTAAATCAACTGTATAAGTAAAGCAACTAAACTCCTCATCTACCACTTTAATCTCTGACCTCTCTTTGGCTAAATTAAGCATAATATCAAAGAAGCTAGGCTTAGATAGATCGCTTTTTCCCTGAGGACCAAATAGTTTTGAGGTTCTGATTAAGTAGTATTTAAGACCTTGTGCAATTTTTGTGTGCAATAACTCCTCTCCGCGCAATTTACTTCGACCATAATTATTAATTGGACCCGGTTTTGAGTCTTCTGAGTACCCGGCCTTACTTTCACCACTAAAAACATAGTCAGAAGAATAATGAACCAAAATAGCTGAGACGGCCAAAGCGGCTTCAGCTAAATAAGAAACCGCCTCTCCGTTTAATTTTTGAGCTAATTTATTCTGGTCTTCATCTTCTTCGCATTTATCAACCGCGTTATAAGCCGTCGCATTAATAATCACGTCAGGCTTTAGTCTCGAAATTTTGTCTAACACCATTTCGCGATCAGTAATATCCAAATCAGCCCTATCCCAAGAAATAGCACTATCCCCAAAAACCTTAACCAATTGGCTACCCAAGTTACCTTGCGCCCCTAAAATTAAAACTTTCATAAAAAATAATTATTTTTTCAATTTTTGCCACCAGCCTGGGTTATTTTGATACCAATCAATAGTTAGCTTTAACCCAGTGGCAAAATCAACCTGTGGCTCCCAACCTAACTCATTTTTAGCTTTAGTAAAATCAATAGCATAGCGAAAGTCGTGCCCCGGGCGATCAGCGACATATTCAATTGATTTTTCGTCCTTATCCATAATCTCTAATATAGTATGGGTAATTTCCAAATTAGTAAGTTCGTTATTCCCTCCTAAACAATATGTTTCTCCGATCCTACCTTTTTTGATAATAGAATCAACGCCTCGATTATGATCATCAACATAAATCCAATCACGAATATTTTTTCCCTGACCATAAACCGGAACCTTTTTACCTTCAATTAAGTTGGTAACAAAGAGCGGAATCAATTTTTCCGGAAATTGACGCGGTCCATAATTATTAGAGCAATTGGAAATAGTAATTGGTAGCCCATGGGTATGAAAATAGGCCCGAACTAAGTGATCCGAAGAAGCTTTTGAGGCACTGTACGGAGAATGCGGATCATAAGGGGTTGTTTCACTAAACTTAGGGTCCGAAGGAGACAACGACCCAAAAACTTCATCAGTCGAAACATGATGAAAACGAATATTACCATTTGAACGGGCCACCTCTAACAGAACTCTAGTGCCCTCAACATTAGTTCTGATAAAATCGGCACTATTCTTAATTGAGCGATCAACATGACTTTCGGCCGCAAAATGAACAATTAAATCAATCTCAGAGACCAAACCGCTGACAAGATCAAAATCGCAAATATCGCCCTCAACAAAGCGATAATGATCGTTATTAGCTAACTCCTGCAGATTATCTAAATTTCCCGCATAAGTTAACTTATCCAAATTAACGATATAGTCATTTGGATACAAATTAAGCCAATAATGGATAAAATTTGAGCCGATAAAGCCGGCCCCACCAGTTACCAAAATTTTCATATTATTATTAATTAATAGTTTTCTACATAATACCACCCCAAAATTTATTTTTCAAACCCGAGACACCCCTTGATTAAATTTTATTACTATGATAATCTAAACCTATCAAAAAATAAGCAATAATTAAAGTGATAGAACCTCTTTATTAACGGTTTTAGACGCTTTTCTAATAACTATGAAAAAAGATATCCACCCAAAATACCACGATAAGATTACAGCTAGCTGTGCTTGTGGTAATAGCTTTGAGACTGGCTCAACTGATCCAGAGATAAAGACTGACCTTTGTTCTAAATGTCATCCTTTTTATACTGGCAAACAGAAATTAGTTGATGCTGCCGGCCGAGCCGAGAAATTCAACGCTAAAGTTGGTAAACAAAAAGAAGCAGCCGAATCAAGAAAAGGTAAAAAAGTAAAAAGAGCGGCTTTGGCTACCAAAAAAGCTACTAAGATCAAAGAATAAATTGACTGGTTGGCCTCTCTATAATTGTAGTTTTTTAATTTAAACTATAATTATTGGGAGGCCAATTTTTTATAACTTTTCCTATGTACGAAGACATTAAACAAAAATACCAAGAATTGGAAGTAAAGTTATCAGATCCGGCCTTAATAAACGACCGAGCCGAACTAACTAAAATTTCCAAGGAGCATTCCAGCCTCAAATCAATCTATGAGCTAGTTTTGGATTGGGAAAAAGTTAACAACGACCTAGAGGGAAACCGAGAAATTATCAAAACCGAAACTGACCCAGAATTTAAGAAAGTAGCTGAAGATGAAATCGATGGCTTGCAAAAAAAAGCTGCTGCTCTAGAGATAGCCATTAAAGAAGAGCTTCATCCCGCCAACCCTAACGACAAGAAAGACGCTATTATTGAAATTAGAGGCGGAACCGGAGGCGATGAATCAGCTCTATTTACCGCTGATCTATTTCGAATGTATTCTCGTTTTGCCGAAAAACATAATCTTAAAATCGATATATTAAATTCTAGCCCCATAGGCCTGGGTGGTTACAAAGAAATTATTTTTGAAGTTAAAGGAAGCGGAGCCTATGGCCTACTTAAATATGAAGCTGGCACTCATCGCGTCCAAAGAGTTCCAGAAACTGAAAAACAAGGTCGCATCCACACCTCGACTTCAACAGTGGTTGTTTTGCCTCGAGCTGAAGAAGTTGATTTAGAGATTAAGATGAGTGATATCAGAATTGACACCTTCTGCTCTTCTGGACCAGGTGGCCAGAGTGTTAACACCACCTACTCTGCCGTTCGGGTTCTACATGTTCCGACTGGCATGATTGTCAGTTGCCAAGACCAAAAATCACAACATCAAAATAAAGAAAAAGCGTTACAAGTACTGCGCTCCCGCCTACTCGCCAAAATTGAGGAAGATCGCCAAATCAAGGAGTCGGCAGAAAGAAAAATTCAAGTTGGCGGAGGCGAACGAAGCGACAAAATTAGAACCTATAATTTCCCTCAAGATAGAATTACCGACCATCGGATTGGAGAATCTTGGCATAATATCTCAACCATCATGGAAGGAGATTTAGATGAAATAATTAATTCCCTTCGACAAAATTTAGAAAGATAAAAAATCCCGACCTTAGTCGGGATTTTATTGTTATGACTATTAAACAAGCTATTACAATTGGAACCGAAAAATTAAGACAAAAACAAATAGACCAACCTTCTTTAGAGGCTGAGTTACTTTTAGCCAAGATCCTAAAAAAAGATCGTGTTTTTATCTTAACTAACGACAAAAAAAATCTAACCATTAAACAAAATCTTCACTACCGCTATTTAATTAACCTTAAAACTAAAAATTGGCCAACCGCTTATTTACTTGGGCAGCAAGAATTCTTTGGCTTAGATTTTAAGGTTAATAAACACACCTTAATTCCCCGCCCCGAAACTGAGTTATTAGTAGAATCAGCCCTAAAATTAATCCCAAATAAAGATCCAATAACAATCATTGAAGTCGGCACCGGGTCTGGCTGTATTATTATTTCCGTAGCTGACAATAATACCAACCAAGAAGCTAACTATATAGCCATTGAAATCTCAAAAAAAGCAATTAAAATGGCTAGACTAAACGCCGAAAATCATCACCTAAACCAAAAGATAAAGTTTATCAAAGGGGGTCTACTATCTCCAATTATTAAGCAACAATTTTCTGACCCAGTAATGATTTTAGCCAACCTGCCATACCTAACACCAAACCAATTTAAATCCTCGCTATCCATTCAGAGAGAGCCCCAGAGCGCTCTAATCTCCGGTAACGATGGCTTAGACCTTTATCGCCAAATGCTTAAACAAGCCAAAGGTCTGAAGGCGCCGAAGCTCACATTAATTATTGAAATAGACCCAGCACAAACAAGCACCATCAAAGAGTTAGCTTGCAATAATTGGCCCCAAGCTAAAACAGAAGTGTTAAAAGACTTGAGGGGGCAAGACAGAATAATAATCATTGAAGCGTTAAAATAAATTAAACTAATAAAAAAAATACTCCGCTATCGGAGTATTTTTTTATTATCTAAAAGTAAACTTTATTTCTTTTCTTTCTTGGCTTCAGCTGGAGCAGCAACTGGAGCAGCCGCAACTGGAGCAGCCGCAACTGGAGCAGCAACTTCAACTTCTTGATCTACTACAGTAACAATATCAGTATCCAAATCATTTAAGATGTGCATACTAGCTGGGAGTTTCAAATCACCAACCTTAACAGAATCATGAATTTCTTTCAAAACTGAAATATCAATATCCAAAGAACTGATCATGTCAGTTGGCAAACATTCCACTTCGATAGCATCCATATTCTTAACCAACATACCACCCAATTCCTTCACAGCTTTAGACTCACCAATAAACTTGAGAGGAATTTCGGTAGTAATTTTTTTCTTCATATCAACCTGATAAAGATCAACGTGACGAATAGTGTTTTTCAAAGGATGAAATTGCAAATCTTTTAATAAGACCTGAACTGATTTTCCGCCATCAATTTCCAAGTCCACCAAAGTAGATTGGCCACCGGCAGCCACAGCCTTCTCTAAATCAACTCTTCTTAACTTCAAATTTTGATTAGCTAACCCCGGACCGTATAAAACAGCCGGAATAAAATCTTTAGCTAACTTCTCCTTTAGTTCTCTAGCTTGCGCTATTAATTTGATTTCCATACAATTTTAAATCTTAGACTTAATGATAATATTTTGAATAATCCCTATCAGTATAAAGCTAGCCACGATAGAACTACCGCCATAGCTGATAAAAGGCAAGGAAATACCGACCACCGGCATGAGCCCAATATTCATACCAATATTAATAAACATTTCAATAAAAATCAAGCCCAAGGATCCCAAAATGAAGAAAATGGCAAAATCATCCTTACTCTTCCTGATGGCATTTAGCGAAGATAGGAAGAATAAGCCATAAAAGACTAGTAAAAGGACAATTCCCATGAATCCTAGCTCCTCAGCAATAACGGCAAAGATAAAGTCAGTGTGAGACTCGGGCAAGAATTTCAATTGCGACTGAGAGCCAAAACCAACACCCCGACCGGTAAGCCCACCTGAGCCAACCGCGATTATAGCCTGAGAAATATTATACCCTTGATTTTGAGAATTATAGGTAGGGTTTAAGAAAGTCAGAATTCTCTCCTTCTGATAATCTTTGAAAAAAAATAACCAGGCACTAGTAAAAACTATCGCAGAAGCCAAGAAGATAACGATAAAATACTTTTTATCAAAACCAGCCACAATTAACATGAAGACCCAAATAAAGAGCAAAATTAAAGCCGAGCCAAAATCAGGTTGAGCTAAAACTAGAGCCACCAAGCCCAAAGTACTTAGACCTGAAATGATAAAATATTTCAGCGGTCGAGTTTTAAAAGTAGCGGTCGAAAATAATCGGGCCAAAAATATTATCAGAATAATCTTAATAATCTCAACCGGCTGAATACCAAATCCCAGAATATTAAACCAACCCTTAGTCCCCTTGATAGTATCACCCACTAAAAGAACCGAGGTTAAGAATAAAATGCCACCAATATAAAGATAATGATTAATACTCTTTAAGAACTGAAAATCAATAAAAGAAAAAATAAATAATAATAACACTCCCAGACCAATAAAAAATACCTGCTTTTTAAAATCAAGCAAATCAGCACTCCCCTGGCCTAAGGCAATACTATAAATTTCAATTAAGCCAAAAATGGCTAAGAGTAAAACAGAAACAAATAATAACCAATCCAGATTTTTTAAGTATAATTTTATCCGACTCAACATAAGCTTTTAATACTTCATGAAGATATTATCATCAACAATATTTAAATTAGGAATAACTGAGATTTGATCCGGCCGAGGAACAGAATCAGGCCAAGCCAAACGAACTGACTTCTGATCTCCGGACATAAATTCATTCAGGGAGTGATGGTTAACGGCAACCGGAGTTCCACCGACCAGCAGAATAATGTTTAGAGGTACCTCCCAATAATTGTAGGCCGTCTTGTTACTAATATCAAAAGTCAAAATATCTAAACCAATTTTTTCTGATAAGCCACTAGCTTCTGATGTTTTGAAAGCAGCATTTTCAACTAAAAAATTAAGGCGACTAGCAGAAAAAGTATTCCAATCTGGATATTGATGTAAATCTAGACGTTGCCAATTAACATCCTTAACAACAAAGGAAGCGCCGGAAGATTTAAACTTTAGATCAACCGAGTATACCGCTACATATTTAGTTTCAGATGGCAGAATAAAATCCAAACCACAAGCTAACTCGGTTGTTCCATCTGTAAAACAATAATTGAAGGTAGCAAAAAAGTTTGGATTTGGATTTTTGACCTTGGCTAAAAAATCATATTTACCATTATTAGGCAAAATTTGAGGAGCAAACCCCTCTAACTTTAAAGCTGTATTTTTTATCCTCTGAGCCTCATCAAGCGCTGAAGTTGTAGCCATTTGTTCCAATGAAAGACGCTCGAGAGCTCCACCAAAAAACAAATAATCCACATACTGGTAAAGAGAATAGCCATAAAAAATAGCCGAGATGGCGATTAGAAAGCCAATCACTCCCAATACAAATCGACGCTTATGAGACACTATCCAAAGCCCTAAATTCAGCTTCTTAGTAGTTATTCCGCCTAAATCCTGGTAGCGATTTAAATCTAAGTCTTTATTTAAATTATTTTTGACCATATGATTATTTAACAAATTATGGTATAATTATAGCATAATAAATATAATTTATAAAATAACCATATGCTTAAAGTTAACGTACCACTGACCGTCCCAAGCCCTATGGCTAAGGAATACACCAAGAATTACCGCCTCGCTACCAAGGGCACCGGACGACTTTTTCTGTTTGCCGGAGACCAAAAAGTAGAACATTTAAATGATGATTTTGCCGGGGATGATATTTCCCTAGAGGATCAAGACCCAGAACACCTCTTTAAAATTGCCAGTCAGTCCGAAATCGGAGTTTTCGCTACTCAACTAGGATTAATTGATAAATATGGACCTGATTACCAGGGCATCCCCTATGTCGTGAAATTAAACTCTAGGACCAACCTAGCTTCAATTAAAGATCATGACCCCATAAGCTACGGTTGGTATGACTTAGAAGATGTCGGTCGTTTCAAAAAACAGAGCAAGCTCAATATTGTTGGTGTTGGCTACACAGTCTATTTGGGCGGAGAATATGAATCAGAAATGCTAAAAGAAGCGGCCCAGATAATTAAAGATGCTCATCAACAAGGACTTCTGACAATAATCTGGATGTATCCCCGAGGAAAAAATGTTCCGAATGAAGATGATATTAATATTATCGCCGGTGGAGCCGGAGTAGCTGCCTGCCTCGGAGCTGACTTTGTAAAGGTCAAATATCCCTATACTGGAAAAGAGGAAACCGCCAAACAATTTAAAACTGTAGTCGCTGCTGCTGGACGCACTAAAGTAATTTGCGTCGGCGGATCAAAATTAAGCCCACAAGAATTATTAAAAAATATTGACCAACAAATTCATATCGCTCAAACTGCCGGTAGTGCCATCGGACGCAACCTCCACCAATATTCATTACCAGAGGCTATAAAAATGGCTAAAGCCATCGCTGGAATTATTTACCACGACTTCCCTCTCCAAAAAGCTCTCAAGGTTATAGAAAAATAAAAAACGCCTTATTGTTAAAAAAATAAAAATCCCGCTTCATTGTAGGGGCGGGATTAAATTGTATTTTAAGGGCCAAGAAATCAAGGGTCCGAGGGAAAGAGCCAAGGACCCAAATGGAAAAGAGCTTACTTACGGACACCGAAAAAACGATACCAGGCACGCCAATCATTCCCAAACTGGTCGAGATCGAGCCGACGATCAACACTATCCTTACCAAGATACGGAACATAGCGACGACGATCGTAATCGATCCAGAAAGAACCGAGAGCAATAATCGAATATTGTTTTTGCAGTTCGGGATAAGCGGCACCGAAAGCTAACAGCTCCATTAAGGTGGCAGGCCTAAACTCGGCTTCATCCATTTCTTTAATAACATCTTCGCTACTGATACCACGGTTAAAGTGGAATATTTTCCCCGATATTTTAACCTTTTTTCCAATGAGTTCGCCCGGAACAGGAAAATTTTCACTGGAAATATCATTATTTGCTGCATTGTATTTGCCATCAGCCACCGCCTGGTTGACAGTTTTAGCATAATCAACGGTGAGCTTAATAGGTGCTTTGACTCTAACCTTTTTTGACTTAACGCTGCCATTAATAAGAGCAATGGCAGCAGAAATTGGCATACCCTTGTTTTCTATAGCAGCCAACAATAACTGTAAATCGGAAATTTCTATTTTCATAGTTCAGATATTTTTATGTAAAATTAATACTAATTTTTAAAGATCAATAAAATAATTCTGGCACAAGCATTCATTTTTGTCAACACACAATAAAAGCCCCTTAATCTAAGGGGCTCTTATTTCCTCTTAATTCTGACCAGCAAAACTAATTACCACCTGTTTCATTTTGGTAAATTTGTTTAACCTGGGAAGCTTTCAAAGCTCCCTGCCAGATACTAAGCTCATCAATTTCATACTCCCAATTCTCATTATAGATTTCCAACTTGTCAATTATTTCATCCAGTAACCAGGTCTGCGAAATCGTGTATTTCAACTCTCCATCAACATAAAAATTTAACTGATAATCATAAGAATCATAGACCAGGGCTACGTGGTGCCAAGCATCATCATGAGGCAAGGTTAATCCATACCCCTGACTAATCATGCCATAATTGCCATTAAAATAATAACCGGGGCGATAAGGACTAGCCACCAAACCAAAAAGTTTTTTGGTTCCGCTCAACAAATTAATAGTACCTCGAGCTTCGTTAGAATAACTTCGGTTGCGCCACCAAAAATCCAAACTCAAATCATCACTTTTTAGACCATCAGAAAAACTGATTTCCATCTTTCGATTTTTGTTCATGTTATGCAAAATAGCGGCGCCATCATGGCCAACTCTGACCCACTGGCTGATATCAATGGGCAAATTATCACCGGAAATATCATCAACAGCGATATTATCCGTTCGCTCATCAAAACTCCAATGATTTACTTTGACGGGCGCTAATTGTTCCGACCGCAACTCTAGTGGAGCAAATTCGCTTTGAGCTAAAAAAATAGCTCGAATCTCTTCTCCGCCTAAAGCTCGGCGCCAAATCGCTAGCTCATCTAAATAATTATAACCATTATTATCTCCAACCTCAAAACTATTAAAATCTTTAGAAAAAATGGCTTCAAAAAATTGTTGATGGACTCTTTCTCCATCTAAATAGAGCTCCCAATAATCATTAGCGCCATTTAAAACAAAAACCCCTTGATGCCAAGCTCCATCAGCTGGCCACTTGATGCTAGTAGAACGAAATAAATCCGGCAAACCAGAAGCTTCGGTAAAATTAGGATCAAAAACAACATCAATTTTTCCTTTATCTCCCGACAAAGAAATATTAGTTCGACCTAAACCGGAAGAATTTAGATAGTTAAAGGCGACGGAGATGCCAGAGCTACTTAGGGGTTCAGCTAAACTAGTTTGTAATTTTGGTCGATTATAAAACTGCTCAAAAACACAACCCCATTTACCCACGCGCCAAGTTGTCGCTACATTAAAATCACTGCTGCCAACCGAATCTTGCAAAATATTACCGCGACATTCGTTAAAATGCCATAAATGAGCTAGACCAGGTGAATCATAGCCACTAAAGTCATTGGGGCTTTCTATGCCACCAATAATAACAAAATCGGACTGATTGTTATCACTGTCATAGGCCGCATCCAAACCATACTCTGGCCCACCCAAGGCCATACTCTCTGAAGTAGAAGTAGCTGTTACCTTCCGAGATAATATTCCTTCTTCCAATATTTCTGGAGCTGGCCCTGAGCCTTCATAATAGATAGCATCATAGCCAAAACCAACTAAATCCAAAATATCTAAATCATCCGGGGTGCTAATACTATCAAGCCCTAGATAGATACTGTAACCAGAACCATCAAAAGTAAAATTAGTGCCGCTTGCAATAGCATCAGCCGTGGCTAGTAATTCTCCACTAGCATCGTCTCGCAAAATCCGATAATATGATTTAGCTTTAATAACAACTCCGCCCGGATAAGTGCCATCATTTTCATTCCCAATTCGCATTAGAATCATCGGGTCGCTAGCAGTTTTAGCTTTCTCTAAGCGATAATTATTCTGAGCTAAGTCAAAATCCTCATCACCGTCATTATACAAATCAATAAAATCATCATCGCCCGTAGCAGAGACGCGAGAAATAATTATCACCGGAGTAGAGCTAACAATAATTTCCGTTGAAGTAGAAATTGGTTCATCAACCCCTTCTTCGTTTTCCGGATCTTCAATCCCTTCTTCATCTTCCGGATCATCAATTATTTCCTCGTCCTCAGGATCAATAACTACAACTGTATTCATATTAAGAAGAACAAAATCAGATTGATTATTATTAGTATCATAAGCATGCCCCAAAGATTCATCACTTCCTCCAGACCTTAAAGTGTCAACCGTAGAGTTAGAATTAGCTTTACGCACTAAAATAGAATTAGGGATTAAAGAGGCGGTCGGATTTTTTTCAAAGTATCTAGCCTCTGAACCAAATCCAACAAAATCAATAATATCAGAATCGGTATTACTACTAATTGCCCCCACCCCCAAATAAATAGTATAGCCATTTTCACCCCAAGAAAAATTATTATTAGAAACAATAGCTTGAGCCGAAGCCAGAAGTTCACTGGAAGCATCAGCGGCAACTATTAAATAAGAACCAAGACCTGAAATTTCAACTCCACCTGGATAAGCGCCATCACTCTCATTGCCAAAACGAACCATAATTCCCGGATCAACAGTTGTCTTTGATTTTTCCAGGCGATAAGTACCGTCAGCTAAATCAACTGCCTCCTCATTAGGATTATATAACTCAATCCAATCCTCCCCAATCTCTCCAATCAAAATTAAAGGTTTCGTCTCTACTTCAGGATTATTAACCACAGTAGTATTATAATTATTAACCGTCGGATTAACCGCTGGAACAGGATTGTTAACTGGAAGAGTTATGGCCGGCAAACTAGAAGTAGCTTTTTTAGTTTGTACTGTGGTATTTAAACGAGGCGATACTGTCTTAATGGTTGGAGTTGCTACCTTTTTAGAAACATTGGTCGCCTTAGGAACAGGCGAATTACTAGCCTTCTTGGCAGTGCTAGTTTTGGCAGTAGAAGCTTTAGTAGTCTTAGCTTTAGCGACTGTCTTGGTGGTACTAGTAGCCACTTTTTTAGTAGAAGTTGATGAACCTTCCGAAGTGACTACCGCTAAAGCAGTGTCACCTTTAAATAAATTGGAAATCTTTTCCTTGGCCGCCAAAACTAATTGCCTCAAACTCGAACTCGGATTATTAATCAAGCTCCATTTAAAAATTAAAGCCAATTGCGGCACCTGACCTCTAATCTCAGCGTCATCAAAATCACTCTCCAACTCAATGTCCACGGTAACGTCCCTCAATGTTGGTTGCAAAAACTGAGTCTGGGGAATAAAAAAATAACGATCAACCCCCTCTTCTAAGCCAGCATCATAACCAATAATTTCCGGAGCCGGCAATAACATTTTCCGCCTTTTAGAAATCTTAGAAAATTCTTTGGTTGTAGCGAAACAATCACCAGATGAATTATAGACACTATAATTGTCAAAGCCATCGGGAGTAATATCAATCCCATATTCATCCGGATTATAAACCAAGGTATTTAAATCTTTAGGATTAACAGTATTAGCACTCTCATAAAGCTTCTCTGTAAATCCGACGCAGGTCCATTGTCCGCTCTCTGATCCTTTCTGATGCTTGAAATCAAAATCATATTTCATTTTAGCGTCAGTTAAGCTTCGGGCCAGAGTAATCACTTTTTCCCGCTGTTCTTCGGTTATATTTTTAGGAATTTTAGCTCCAATCAATTTTTCTCCGGCTCGAGTATTCAAAAAATACTTAGCTGGCACCTTGACCAACCCGCTCGGCAAAGCTTCGGCCACATAATCAATTCCATTTTCTTTGCCAATATAAATCCCGACATGGCCAGTATAAAGATCGGTTATTAGGCCTTTTTTTCCAATAACTAGAAGATCTTTTGAGCTATACCCATAGGCATTATTACGCCACGAAGTGCGATACAAAAGAGTTCCCAGTGGCATCGCTCTAACCGGCTTAAAACTAAGAAATAATCCCAGGATAAAAACCAAGAAACAAATTAGCCATTTAGTTCTTTGACTCATAAAATAACGGCTTATTTTCTATTTTAATCATAGCCGAATAAGTCGACTAATCCCCAAACAATTAATCATTGCCCCATAAGCTATTATGATCACGATAATCCTGCCACTCACTTACGCTAATTTCCGGCTTAACATAATTATTAACACTAAAGCGATTTAAAGTATCAGCTATAAACAGACGACTAAAGTTATCAACTGCAACTTTATCCTCATAAGCTTCAGACAAAATCTTTAAGACCAAATCTTCCTGAACCGATAAATAATCACCCAATAACAAAATAAGCTCTTTGCGCAAATATTTATTTAAATTCTGATCAAGAATCATTTTCTTTATTTTCAATAAAAAATCAGGAGTTATATAATCAACGCTAGGAGATAAATTACTCAAAGCCGACAAAGCGCCATTTTTTACATCAACATCAGGATGGCTAATTATTAAATCTAAATAAAAACTAGATAAAGAAGAATCAGACTTCTCTTGCAAAGACCGCAAAATATCTAGCTGCTCAGAAGAGGAAGAAGTGACAGAAAAATTATTAACCAGCTCTTCAACCGAAAGATCGTCTACTCCAAACAATTCCCTAATTTTTTCTTGAACTGAAGACTCAAGGCCATCGACCAAATAATTTGAAAAATAATCAGGAAATGGCAAATTATTTTGATGTGACCAAGAATCAACTAACTCCAAACGAAAAACTAAATTATTATCCTCAGCCAATATCAATCTTTTTACTCTTTCACTAATTCTTTTTTGATCTAAATTAGCGGCGATCACTTTCTTATACAATTGACGCTCGTAAAAACAAGTCTCATGGCAAATCGGGTTATTGTAGCTTGAAACCCCCAGACGATTTAAAGCTATTTCCGCTTTTATTCTAGCCGGAAACCATAACCACAATTTGCCATAGACCACGCCGTAAAAAATACTAAAAATCAATAATAAAGAACTTAACACTGCAATAATAATCAGCTTATGACGAAGACCGCAGGCCTTTAATATTCTAATCCACTCAATTATTTTTTTCATAATAATTACACTTAATTCTTTAGTTCGCGCGAAACTAAAAAACTAATAATTAACATTGATTATCATAACAGATCAACAATAAATACAACGTAAAACTAAAATAAATTTTTTCTCTAACCCCAAAACAAAAAAACCACCCAGTTTATTGAGTAGTTTCTAATCTTCGTGGCAATAAATTACAATAACTTATCTGGAGATAAATAACGATCGGCACGTTCAACTAATTTTTTACAGAAACAAATATAAAACTCGGCTTCTTTCTCGGAAGTAATTACTCCACCATCATATAAATCTCTATTTCTCTTGGTCCGCATCTTATTAGCAACATCCTCAATTTCTTGGTCGTCCAAATACTCAGCCAACTTCGCAATCAGTTCAATATGATGCCCGACTCGTGACTTAACGCGTAAATTATTTTTAGCGCAAACAGCAATGGCCATCTTAATAATAATATTATAAGAAAGGTAAAAAATAATTTCCGGCGCTTCAGCCAAAATTGCCAAATGTAAATCCCTAACCGCTGCCTGATAGTATTTCTGGATTTGGTCTGGATAATAATTAAACTTCTCAAACATAAATTAAATAACTTTTATAGTTTTACCAGAAAAGATATTTTCCAAGAGTGGATCTTTATTCTTAATTTTTTGAGAAAAATCTTCTTTAGAAAAATCAATTACATTTATTTCTCGATGCCAAAGTTTTTCCAAAGGAGCTAAACAACGACTAACCAGAGTACAATTATGACTACCGACTACCAACAAATCAAGATCACTACCATTCTCAAAATTACCCTTAACATAAGAACCAAAAAGATATGCTTCAGTTAAACCAGTAACGCTCTGAAGGGCCGATGAAAGAGATTCAATTACCCCAAATTTTGATTCATAAATATTTTTATATTCATTCAAGAGAGGAAAACTTTCATTTAAAGTAAAATAACAATTTTTACCCTCTCCCTCCATTAAAAAAAGGCCTTCTCGCTTTAACTCTGCCATTTTTTTTGATAAATTGCCTGGATCGATTTTAAGCAGACCAGCTAACTCGCGAACATAATGACGAGCCTTCGGGTTAACAAAATAATAACCCAGAACTTTAATGACAATGTTTGATTTTAAGTTAATCATATTATTGATGTAATTATTTACATCATATAGTGTAATATATTACATCAATACAGTCAATAGCTTAAAAACATTAATTATAATAGCAAAAACATCATTGCAAAGGATTAAAATAAAATTAAATTTTTCCTCTAACCACAAAACAAAAAACCACCCAGTTTATTGAGTGGTTCTTCTATAATTTAAACTACCTTATCGCCGAACTGGAAGTATTTAAATAGTTCTGAAAAGATTGAATCATTTTATCATTTCCCTTCTCTAAAAAATAATCCAAAGCCTTGGTCGCTAATTCTCCTTGACCCAATAAACTAATGCGATTATTTTGGGCACAGGTCCCAGCCGCTTCGTAAGCAGGAGCATAATCTTTAAAAAAATAATAAACCTTAGCCAGATTACAATAAGCATCAAAATAATTTGACTTTAACTCTAATGATTTTTCCAAGGCGGCAACAGCTTCACTCTTTTCACCTCGAGTCAAATAAATATCTGACTTAATGCTATAGAGCGGAAATCTCTCTGGGCTAGCTGAAATGGCCGCTTCAATTGCTGAAACCGAAATGCTGGAATATTCATTAAACTTATCAATATCTTTGTAATTAAAACGAGCAGCGATATTGGCTATTTTAGCTAATTGAGTCTCCATTAAACTATCACCTGGATTATAATCAGTATTTTTTAAAGCTAAATCAACGGCATAGGACAATATCTCTTCTGCCTCTTCCGCCGGTAAAGACAAAAGCATTTGCGGATTACCAGAAATTAAATTAACAAGGGTGCCGCGACTATCACGATTATACCCGATACTTTTAGCGAAGGCCTGCTTATAAATTTCAACGCCCTGAACTGGGTCACTAGAGGAAACATATTGATAGCCTATAATTGTCGAGCTTAACATCTGAAATCCACGCACATTGAATCTTATAATAAAAATCAAAGCTAAAATAATCATTACCGCCCAGAGGGCCAATTCTTTTTCGTCAGATAGGGCTGACTTTTTAGCTCCAGGCTCAACAATTTCACCCTGATGATAATTATAATAAACAAAACCCAATAACCCAAACAAAGAAACATAGGTCACTAAAGAATCAAAGACAGCTAAATTCTGGACAAAATAAGCTACAATCAAACCGGAGAGGACTGAAATCTGCCAAGAGGAAATTTTCTTTTGCCGATATGATTTAATCAAATAATAGAAAACAGCTACAAAAATTGAAAGATAAGCTAATAACCCCAAAAGACCGGAAGTAGAAACAATATCAACAATATTATTATGAGCTCTGTCGAAATAAGTTTCTCCCGGAGAATAATCGTAGAATTTGGGATCGAAATACTTATCAAAAATAGCCGCATAATTACCATGACCAACACCCAGGATAGGATGATTAGAAAAATCGAGATAAGCTGCTTTCCAAGAAATCAATCGCGTATTTAACGTTGCATTTTCCGATGAGAAAGCTCGAAGCATGCCGCCCAATTTAGTATTATCAAAAACTGAGTTAGAACGAAAGGCAAAAAGTAGAATCAATAATGTCAAAATAAGACCCATAATAACACCGCCAATAATCTTCATTCTTTTTCCTTTTTGCAAAAAGAAAAAAACAATTCCCATTACCGCTAACCCAACAACAAAACCGGCTTGAGACCCCGAAATATCAGCCTTTACAAAACCGATCATAATCATAAAAGCTAGAGTCGCGTAGAGAGCTTTTAAATACCACCCTTGACTAGAAAGAAGTCGCCAAAGAGCAAAGAAAAAATTAAAAATCATTAATCCGGCAACATAAGCAGAATTACCAATAGTCGAAGCTGGATACCCTTTAATCAAACCGTAGATAACAATAATAACCGAGATGACAATTGAAACGTCGAAGAAGCGATCCCAATCGCTCTTTTGACGCATAACAGTGATTAAAATTAAATAGAAAAGGAGAAAATGAAGCAAGTGAAATAGGCCCAACATTCTCTCAGCATTACCCCAAAAACTTAAATTAAAATCCACTCCAATAATAGCCGACAGAGCAACAACCAAAAAATAAGCTAATATGCCCCAAGTTAAATAATTCTTCTTCGGGCGATACTCTGGATAAACAAAAATAAAGAGAACCCAAAAGACAGTCAAAACCTCTATAAGAATATTAAAAGAGAGCTGCTTGGAAGTAATATATGGAAATAGGAGACCGGGAAAGATCAACAAGAAGGTCAGAAATGAGCTATAAAGACCATATTTTAAAATGGCCAAGTAAGTTTTTGGTTGCATAATTAGCTTGATTTTAAGTATTAAGTTGATATAATAGTATTATATGATAAAGTCTAAATTAAAACAAATTACCTTACTTCTAGGGGATATTATTATTTTCTATTTTTCTCTCTATTTAGCCCTCTATTTGCGCTATCTAGATGAACCGCATGGTGAACTCTGGGAACAAAACAGCACTGCTTTTACCTGGATTTTACTGATCTGGTTTCTAGTTTTTTATATCGGCAATTTATACAATCTCAAAAACCTCGGCCACAAAGGTCGCTTAGTCGAAAACTATTTCAAAAATTTAACTATCGCCTTAGTTATTTCCATTATTTTCTTCTATCTCTTCCCTTATAACAACATCTCTCCCAAGACTAATTTAATAATTTTTGCTGGAATTTTTTCAGTCTTCTTCTTAATTTGGCGATTTATCTTCTCCTATATCCTAAAAAATCGCTTACCCAAGAATAACCTCGGAGTCATCGGCTATCACCCTCATCTCGAAGAGCTAATTAAAGAATTTAAAATCAACCCACAGATGGGATATGATATCAAATTCATTATTTTAGATGATAACGAAAATATTAACCCGAAAATTAAAGAACTAGTAGAAGTATTTGACGAAAATGACGGGTTGGAAGAATTAAGTTCTAAATATAAAATTACCAATATTATTTTAGCGAAAGATGTCAATAATTCTCCCGACCTTAAACGTCGGCTTTTTAATTGTCTTCCTCTCGGAATTAGCTATATTACCCTACCAAATTTTTACGAAAAAATAACCGGCCGAGTCCCCTTGGAAATAATTGGTCAATCATGGTTTTTGGAAAATTTAGATCTGGCCGACAAAAAAATATTCGAATTTATCAAAAGAAGTGCTGATCTAATTATGGCTATTATTATTCTAATAATTACCTTACCTTTCTGGCCATTCATTCTTCTGGCTATAAAATTAAGCAGCCCGGGGCCAATATTTTTTTCTCAATACCGAATGGGAAAAGATAATATCCCCTTCAAGATGTTTAAATTTCGCACTATGAGAATAGAAAATAATAATTATTCTTTAACCGAAAAAAATGACAAAAGAATAACTAAGGTTGGAAAAATAATGCGCACCACCAGAATTGACGAAATTCCACAACTCATCAATATTATTAAAGGCCAAATGAGTTTTGTTGGACCTCGCCCCGAAAGACCGGAATTTATTGCTGAACTTAAAAAAAATGTTCCCTTCTTTGATATCCGCACCCTAGTTAAGCCAGGCATTAGCGGTTGGGATCAAATTTCTGGTGAATATCATTCCGCCTCAGTGTCTGACACTATTAAAAAATTACAGCACGATCTCTTTTACATCAAAAATCGCTCTCTATTTTTAGATGTCACTATTATTCTCAAAACAATTAAAACCGTAATTACTTACCAGGGCCGATAAAAAAATAAAAAGAAAAAAACCATATGAAAAAAGCTCTAATCACCGGGATCACCGGACAGGATGGATCATACCTAGCTGAATTATTGTTAGAAAAAGGTTATGAAGTCCATGGCATCATCAGACGTTCATCGTCATTCAACACTGGCCGAATCGACCACCTTTACCAGGATCAACATAATCCAAAATGTACTTTCTTCCTCCATTTCGGTGATGTAACCGACTCTAGCAATCTTTCTAGGCTTTTAGAAAAAATTCAACCAGATGAAATCTATAATCTAGCCGCCCAAAGCCATGTCCGAGTCAGTTTTGATATTCCGGAATATACCGCTGAGACCGCCGGCTTAGGAGCTCTCAGAATTTTAGATGCTATTAAAGAATCAAAAATAAAAACTCGATTCTACCAAGCCTCATCCTCAGAAATGTTCGGCAAAGTCCAAGAGACGCCTCAAACTGAGAAGACCCCTTTCTACCCTCGCTCCCCTTATGCCGTAGCCAAGCTCTTCGCTCACTGGATCACAAAAAACTATCGCGAAAGCTATGGCCTCTTCGCTGTTTCCGGAATCCTGTTCAACCACGAAAGCCCTCGTCGCGGTTCAACTTTTGTTACCAAAAAAATAACTGAAGCATTAGTAAAAATAAAAAACGGCACTCAAGAAAAACTATACTTAGGTAACCTGGATTCCAGACGTGATTGGGGCTATGCCAAAGATTATGTCGAAGGCATGTGGCTGATGCTCCAACAAGACACTCCCGATGATTATGTCCTCGCTACCGGAGAAACCCATAGCGTCAGAGAGTTTGTCGAATTATCCGTTAAGTTGCTAGGGATGGATATTATTTGGGAAGGCGAAGGATTGGATGAAAAAGGCATTAACAAGAATACCGGTAAGACCATTATTGAAATCGACACTAAATATTTCCGTCCAGCTGAAGTTGATTTGTTGTTAGGCGACCCGACCAAAGCTAAGACTGAATTGGGTTGGGAACCAAAAGTAAAATTTGAAGAGTTAGTAAAGATCATGATTAAGTCTGAATTAGAGGGAGAAAAAAAAATATAACTAATAAAAATATGATGCAGATAGGCAGTAAAATTACTGTGTTCGGCGGTAGCGGTCTAGTCGGCAGCTCACTGATCAGACAGTTGAACAAGAAAGGCTATGCCAACGTCTCCGCTCCAAATAGCAAGGACGTTAATCTATTAGACAAATCCCAGGTAGAAGAATACTTCGAGAGAGTCCAGCCGGACTTTATCTTTATGGTTGCCGGATTAGTAGGCGGTATTTATGGCAATATGACCAGACCGGCTGATTTTCTCTACCAGAATTCTCTAATGATTTTGAATATTATGGAGGCTATTAAAAACTTCAGTCCAAAGACTAAAATTCTCTATACTGGTTCTACCTGCATATACCCTAAGGAAAACCCTCAACCGATAAGTGAGGATAGGTTTATGTCCGGAAAATTAGAGGAGACTAATAAGGGTTATGCTACCGCTAAAGGGTTGGGGGTTATCGCCTGCGAACTATACCGGAAACAATATGGCATCAATGCTATTACTGTAATGCCGACTAACATGTACGGGCCGAATGATACTTATGACCTACAGAATGGTCACATGATTCCCTCTTTAATCCAGAAGTTTATTAACGCCAAGAAAGACAATGCTCTGTTAACCTTCTGGGGAACCGGAGC